>SEDG01000068.1 GCA_004295885.1 Pedobacter sp.
GCCATTCAGGCTTACCTCAATGCAGGTGTGCCTGCTGCTAAAATTGTGATGGGCATTGCTTTTTATGGAAGGAATTTGAAGCTTAAGGAAAATGCTGAAATAGGCTTAGGTGACACGATTTCAACGGTAAAAGGCAATAGTTATGGTAAAGGTTTTACGTTCATGAAAGATAGCCTAATTAATAAAAAAGGTTATGTGGCTTTTAAGGATGATGTAGCTAAAGCTCCGTATTTATTCAATAGAGACACCAAAGAGTTTATTAGTTATGATGACGAATGGTCTGTTGCAAATAAATGTGATTATGTGCTTAAACATAAATTAGGAGGTGTAATGTTCTGGGAATACAGCTCAGATAAAAAAGGTTATTTGTTGAATCAGATCACAAAAAGTTTTAAATAGATTATAGTCAGAATGTTAAAAGGTATTAAATATATTTTATTAGTCAGTTTATTAACAACCAACTTGGCTTTGCAAGCGCAAACTTCAAAGCGATTGGTTAATAATTGGGAGTTTGTTAAAGGAGACTTAGGTGGAGCTTGGGAAGCCGTTAGACCTGTTAAAGCTGGCAACCCTGAAGAGCTTCCATTTTGGCAAAAAATAAGTTTACCTCATTGTTTTAATGCAACAGATGCTCTAGATCCTGATGTAAATTATTATCAAGGCCCGGGCTGGTACAGAACCAATATCGAGGTAGAAAATCCTTACAAAAACGGTAGAACTCTTTTACACTTTGAAGGAGCAGGCCAAAAAACTGCTGTTTACATCTATAACATTAAAGTTGCTGAACACGTTGGTGGGTACGACGAATGGACTGCAGATATTACTGACGCAGTTGCTAAATTCAAACAAAATCCAGTTTATCAAGCGCAGTTTAAAGGTAAGATTCCTGTGGTTATTCGCTGCGATAACTCTAGGGATTTAGAAATGATACCTTCTAGTTTATCAGATTTTAATGTGTATGGAGGTATTTATCGTTATTTAAATCTGGTTTATAATCCACAAGTTTCGGTAGACAAATTATTCGCAAAAGCCTCAATTGCTGAATCTGGTGGTTATGGAAAGTTAACGGTAAGCGCCCGATTAAATGATTTACCCGAAGTGAAAAATGCGCAAGTAAAAATATTTTTAACAGATCCTAACGGAATTAGGGTAGCTGATTTTACTAAAGACATTAAAACATTTAAAGGCGACTCGTTATTATGGGATTGGAGTTTAAGGGCACCAAAACTATGGTCAACAGATTTGCCACAACAATATACCGTAACCATGGATATCATTGCTGATGGGCAAAAATCTACAGTAACTCAAAAGGTCGGTTTCAGAAAATTTGAGTTTGTAAAAAAAGGCCCATTTATGCTTAATGGCAAGAGATTGTTGTTAAGAGGAACTCACCGCCACGAAGACCATGCGGGTGTTGGCGCTGCAATGACAGAGGAGATGATAATTACTGAAATGAAGATGATGAAAGAAATGGGGGTTAATTTCATTCGTTTAGGTCATTATCAGCAATCAAGAATTGTACTCGATTTATGTGATAGTTTAGGCATTTTAGTTTGGGAAGAAATTCCTTGGTGCAGAGGTGGTTTAGGAGGCAAAACTTATCAGGCCCAAGCCAAAAGAATGCTAACTAATATGATTGAGCAGCATTATAATCATCCATCCATCATTATATGGGGTTTAGGGAATGAAAATGATTGGCCAGGAGATTTTAACACGTTCGACCAAGAGAAAATTAGGACTTTTATGAAAGAACTGAACGACCTTTCTCACAAATTAGACCCATCAAGAAGCACTGCCATAAGAAGATGTGATTTCTGTAGGGATATTGTCGATGTTTACTCGCCTTCTATTTGGGCTGGTTGGTACCGTGGAGATTACACCGAATATAAAGATGTTTCCCTAGCTGAATTTAATAAATCAGAGAGATTCTTACACGTAGAATGGGGTGGCGATAGTCACGCTCGCAGGCATTCAGAAAATCCTGATAACGCGTTAAGTAAGATTAAAAAAGGTGGCGGTGCCGATGAAAGAGCGGGAGATGCATCATTGTATGGTGGTGCTGCAAGAGTTAGTAAAGATGGCGATTGGAGTGAAAGTTACATCGCCAACTTAATCAACTGGCATTTAAAAGAACAAGAAACCATGCCTTGGTTAAGTGGTACAGCTTATTGGCCATTTAAGGATTTCTCTACACCAATTAGACCAGAAAATCCTGTTCCTTATGTTAACCAGAAAGGTGTTATAGAAAGAGATTTTACTAAAAAGGAAGCCTTTTATATTTTCCAATCTTATTGGACAAATACGCCGATGGTGCATTTATATGGTCATTCGTGGCCAGTGCGTTGGGGAGATGCGGGTGAAGAAAAAATGGTAAAGGTTTATTCTAATTGTGATGAAGCTGAACTATTTGTGAATGGTAAAAGCTTTGGGGTAAGAAAAAGAGATAGTCAGAATTTCCCTGCTGCGGGTTTGCGTTGGCAAGTGCCGATGAATAAAGGCAAATACACTTTTAAGGTTGTGGCCAAAAAAGGAAAAGTAACGGTTACTGATGAAATTACGCAAGAATATCAAACTGAAAAGTGGGCTAAGCCTGCAAAAATGACCTTAAATAAAATGGAGGAAAAAGACGGGATTGCCACATTGGAAGTCAAAATGTTTGATGAGAAAGGTGTTTTGTGTTTAGATGCAATCAATTTAGTGTCGTTTAATTTAATAGGAGATGGAGAATTAATCCGCGACCAAGGAACCTCGACAGGTTCTGCTAAAGTTCAATTGTATAATGGTAGGGCAATCATCAGAATGAAAACCAACAATGCCAAAAGCATGGTTTCAGTTCAGTCTAAAGGTATCCCAACCGTATTTTTAAATCAATAGGCAATGAAAAGATTAGGGCTTTTTTACATATTCACTATTTTAACAATTACCAGTTTTGCACAGGTAACCATTAAGTTGCAGGCTCAAAATGTATTGAGAAAACAAGTTTTAGCTGAGGCAGAATGGGCGATGAAACAAAGTCCAATAACTGTTACTGCAGAGAGTTCACCTTTAAGCACAGGAGGCAAACACGATTTCTTTTCTCAGGCAGACTATTTTTGGCCAAATCCAGCTAACCCAAGCGGCCCCTATATTAACCGCGATGGCGAAACCAATCCAGCAAACTTTATTGCACACCGCAAAGCGATGATTAGGTTTAGTACCATTATTGGAGCGTTGGCGTCAGCTTATCAGCTTACAAGCGATGAAAAATATGTAAAACAAGCGATGGTGCATTTAGAGGCTTGGTTCGTTAATCCAGAAACATTGATGAACCCAAATTTGTCTTTTTCACAAGCGGTAATTGGTTCATCAACAGGTAGGAGCTGGGGCATTATCGATACCATTCATTTAATGGAAGTAGCTCAAGGGATTATAGCGATGGAAAAATCCAAGTCATTAAATAAAAGCAATTTATCTAAAATTAAAAAATGGTTTAATGAATACATCTTGTGGTTAAATACCAGCAAAAATGGGGTAGCAGAAAAGACTTCAAAAAACAACCATAGCGCTTGTTGGGTAATGCAAGTTGCATCTTTTGCAAAATTAGTGAAGGATGAAAAGATGCTTGATTCATTGCGATGGATGTATAAAAATGTACAATTGCCTAATCAGATGGCAACAGACGGGAGCTTTCCTTTAGAATTAGCAAGAACCAAACCTTACGGCTATTCAATTTTTAACTTGGATGCCTTTACCATGATCTGTCAAATTTTATCTACTCCAAAAGACAATTTATGGAAATTTGAAACAGGAGATGGCAAGTCAATTCACAAAGGTATTTCTTATTTATACCCTTTTGTGGCTGATAAAAGTAAATGGACATTAAAACAAGATGTCATGTTCTGGAACAATTGGCCTGTGGCACAGCCATTCTTGATTTTTGGCGCTATTAGATTTAATAATTATGATTGGTATACTACTTGGAAAAAACTGGATTTAAAGCCAACTAACGAAGAAGTAATAAGGAATTTGCCAATAAGACATCCTTTGATATGGATGTAAACATGTAAGACGTAAGATGGAAAATGGCAATAAAAATGAAAAAGCTTAGGTTTCTTAAGATTTCTTAGATGGTAGAAAGAACGAATAATAATAAAACAGATAAGTTATGAAATTGAAAATTAATTTAATTGTAGGGCTAGCCTTAAGTTTCGGCGCTGTTAAAGCCCAAAAGGTAGATGTTAAAAAAGCTTTTGCAAGCGCAGCAAAACAAACAGATGTATTGGTTAAAAACGTTGATTCGGCTAGAGCAATAAGGCCAACACTGGTTTCGCCTAGAACGGTAGAAAATGGCCAATTTAAAATGGTGGTTTCCAGAGACTGGACCAGCGGATTTTTCCCAGCAGAACTTTGGTATTTCTACGCATTTACAAAAGATAAAAAATGGCTATATCTGGCAAAAAAATACACTGAGGATATCAAAAAAGAGCAGTTTAATAAAGGTACGCACGATTTAGGCTTCATGATCTATTGTCCTTTTGGCAATGGTTACAAAATAACAAAAGACCCCGAATACAAATCGGTAATCATCCAAGCGGCAAAGTCTTTGTCGACTAGATTTAACGCGAAAGCTGGAGTTATCAAATCTTGGGACCACAATGGCGATAAATGGAAGTATCCTGTGATTATTGATAACATGATGAATTTAGAATTGCTTTTTGAGGCGACTAAATTCACTGGAGATTCGTCGTTTTACAAGATTGCTACTTCTCATGCAGATGTAACGATGAAAAATCATTACAGACCAGATTTTAGTTCTTGGCACGTAATTGATTACGATACTGTTTCGGGAAATGTGAGAAATAAGCTAACCGCACAGGGTTATTCGAACGAATCTGCTTGGGCTCGTGGACAGGCTTGGGGTTTGTATGGCTATACTTTGTGTTATCGTTATACCAAAAGCAAAGCATATTTAGCACAGGCAGACCATATTGCAAACTTTATTTTAAGCAGTAAAATTACACCAGCAGATGGCATTCCTTATTGGGATTATAACGACCCGCAAATCCCTAATGTATCAAGAGATGCTTCGGCGGCTGCCATTACCGCTTCTGCATTGTATGAATTAGCAAAATATAGCAAGGAAAGTAAAAATTATAAGGCTGCTGCCGATAAAATCTTAGCTTCTTTAAGTTCAAAATATACAAGTAAGCCAGGGGCAAATTATGGTTTTATTTTAGAACACAGTACAGGTCATCGCCCTGCGAAATCTGAAATTGATGTGCCAATTAATTATGCAGATTATTATTACCTAGAAGCTTTGTTAAGAAGCAAAGGAATGTCATTATGAGAAAATTTGTAGCTGTTTTATTAGGATTGTTTGTATTGTTTGCCCATCAAGCATTGGCGCAAGACAGCTTGGACTTTAACCAAAAGGTTGAGATTAGAAAAGTACTGAACAACTCGAGCGAAAAAGCTTCATTTACTCCATATAAGTTTGTTAAAACAAGAACCTTATCGAGTTTATCTCAATTTAAATCGAAGAAGATTAGAACAGATAAATACGGTGGCAGAATGGATAGAAAAGAGAAAGCTACAGGCTTTTATTATACCAAAAAGATAGGTGATCGTTGGTGGGTGATTGATCCTCAGGGTCATCTATTTATCCATAACGCTTTAAACGCGGTAAGTATAGGTTCATCAGACAGAAACAAAGCTGCTTTTAGTAAGCTTTATGGTGATGAAAATAACTGGATGGTAAAAACACAAGGGTTTCTTATCAATAATGGTTTCAATGGAACTGGGGCTTGGTCTAATGCAAAAGCCATACAAAACTCGCCCTTGCAGAAAACAAAACCGCTAGCTTATACCACCAATTTAGATTTTATGAGTGCCTATGGCGATAAAAGAGGCGGCACTTATATTGTTCCAGGGCATAAAGGTTATCCTAATAATGTGATTTTTGTATTCGACCCAGCATTTGAAGAATTTTGTGATCAAGCAGCGAAAAAACTCGTAGCCAATAAAACAGATGAGAACTTGTTTGGTTATTTTTCTGACAACGAAATGCCTTTGGGTATTAAAAACTTGGACGGTTATTTAACGCTTAAAGACCAGCAAGATCCAGGCTATTTAGCGGCCAAAAAATTTATTGATGATAGGGGAGTCGCCGCTGATAAAATAACAGATATAGATCGTCGTGAATTTTTATCAATAGTAGCAGAGAGATATTTCTCTATTGTATCAAAAGCCATTAAAAAGTACGATCCTAATCACATGTATTTAGGTTGTAGATTTCATGGACAGCAAGGTAACATAGCAGAGCTTTGGAAAGCGGCTGGTAACTATATCGATGCGATATCAATGAACTATTATAATGCTTGGACACCAGATCAACAATTGATGGCAAACTGGGCAAATTGGTCAGGTAAACCGTTTATCATTACCGAATGGTATGTTAAAGCAGACGACTCGCAATTAGGTAACACAGCAGGTGCTGGGTGGGTAGTTAAGACACAGCAAGATAGGGGATTATTCTATCAGAACTTTACTTTAGGTTTAATTGAATCTAAAAACTGCGTAGGCTGGCACTGGTTCAAATACATGGATAATGATCCATTGCAAAAAGGTGCAGAACCATCAAACACAAACGCAAATAAGGGTATTGTTAACAATGACTATCGGGTTTATGAACCGTTAGTACAGAAAATGAACGAATTGAACTATCAAATGTATCAATTAGTTGATTTCTTTGACAAAAAGAAGAAATCGCCTTAAAATTATACATCATGAAGCACTTTTTAATTCTCCCATTACTCGCTTTTGTTTTGTTCAGTTGTTCTAAAAGAACGGCAATCCTTGATCCTATCTTAAACCCAGTAAATGGTATTTTAAGGGATCTGCCTCTTCAATCACCAAAAAGCACTTTGAAAGATATGCCCTTTAAAGTGGGGGCATCTGTAAGCGCCGAACTTTTGAGGTCAAATCCTGAATATAGGGCCTTGGTTATGAAAGAATTTAGCAGCCTAACAGCAGAGAATGCCATGAAGTTTTGGGCCCTGCATCCCGAAGAAAACACTTACAATTGGAAAGACGCTGATGAAATAGTTGATTTTGCGAAAGCAAATGGAAAACGAATGCACGGCCATACCTTAAATTGGTTCGAAGTACCAGGATGGGTAACCAATTTTTCTGGTGACACAACAGCCTGGGAAAACTTAATGAGAACGCACATCCAAACTGTAGTTACTCATTTTAAAGGGCGAGTCTCTTCGTGGGATGTGGTTAATGAAGCCATAGATGAGAATGGTGGTTATAGAAATAACATCTGGCTTCAAAAACTGGGTATAAGTTATATCGATAAAGCCTTTCAATATGCACATGAAGCAGATCCTAATGCATTGCTGTTTTATAACGATTATGGGCATGATTACAGCCCTATAAAGCGGACTGCCATATTAAATTTGGTGAACGGGTTGAAGGAAAGGGGTGTGCCGATTAATGGTATTGGATTACAGTTTCATACACGTTATAATCAACCAGATGCAGATATTACTTCGGCAATTACTTCAGCTGCTGCAACGGGTTTACTGGTGCATATTTCTGAACTAGACATGACGGTAAATCCAAATAGTGATAAAAATTTAACATACACTGCAACTTTGGCAGAACAGCAGGCAGCCAAGTACAAATTCATCGTTAAAACCTATTACGCAATTCCAAAAGCGCAACAATTTGGCATTACAACTTGGAACGTAACTGATGGTGATAGTTGGATCCCTGGTACATATAATAGACCTGATTGGCCGCTGCCTTTTGATGCCAATTACAAACGAAAACCCGCCTACCAAGGAATACTGGATGGCGTAAAATAATTAACGGTTGTTGTGGTTTTGATGGGGTTATAAAAACCATAAACAAAAGTCATACGGCTACTTTAGTAAAAAATAGAAAACAAATTTAAATAGAAGATGAATAAAATTTCACGCCTTACCCTATTACTCCTTATTATCGGTTTAACCCCAAAAATTTATGCCCAAAAAAAATCGATAGATCAACGTGTTGATTCTTTGATGAAGTTGATGACTTTGAAAGAAAAAGTTGGTCAATTAAACCAATATTCTGGCAAGGAAGTTACAGGACCAACAAGTGATAGGAAAAATTACCTACTAAATGACATCAAATCTGGAATGGTAGGTTCAATGTTAAATGTGAAAGGCGTTAAGGATACAAAGGAAATTCAGGCCGTTGCCTTGCAATCTCGCTTAAAGATTCCTTTGTTGTTTAGTTTGGATGTGATTCATGGTTATAAAACTGTTTTTCCGATCCCATTGGCAGAGTCTGCATCATGGGATATGGAAGCAATTAGAGAAACTGCCCACGTTGCAGCAGAAGAAGCAGCTGCATCAGGTATACACTGGACGTTTGCACCAATGGTAGATATTGCTCGTGATCCTCGTTGGGGACGAGTTATGGAAGGTGCAGGAGAAGATACTTATTTGGGTTCTGCAATAGCAAGAGCAAGGGTTTTAGGCTTTCAGGGAAACAAACTGGGTGGTGTTGATGCGATTATGGCTTGTGCTAAACATTTTGCCGCCTACGGTGCCGCAATCGCGGGAAGGGACTATAATCCAGTAGACATGAGTGAGCAATTATTGAATGAGATTTATTTACCGCCATTTAAAGCAGCGGCTGATGCTGGTGTGGCTACTTTTATGAATTCATTTAATACCATCAATGGTGTTCCAGCTACGGGAAATTCCTATTTGCAACGTGATATTTTAAAGGGCGATTGGAAGTATAAGGGTTTCGTGGTGAGCGATTGGGGTTCGATCAAAGAAATGATTCCTTGGGGATTTGCTAAAAACATGAGTGAAGCTGCAGAAAAAGCAATTGTGGCTGGTAGCGACATGGACATGGAAAGCGAAGCTTACAAAAAAGAATTAGAGAAACTGGTTACTAGCGGTAAAGTAGATATTAAATATGTTGATGATGCAGTAAGACGTATTTTGTACAAAAAATTTGAATTGGGCTTGTTTGACAATCCTTATAAGTTCTCTGATGAAAAACGTGAAGAACGAGTGATGAATGAACCTAAGCATAAGGAGATTGCATTAGCTGCTGCCCAAAAGTCGATCGTATTATTAAAAAACAATAATGCTATTCTTCCTTTACAGAAAAGTATTAAGAACATTGCCTTAATTGGCCCATTAGTTAATGCCAAAAGAGATCAAGCCGGTAGCTGGGTGGTTTATGCAGATACGGCAAATATTGTAAGTGTTTATGAGGGAATGAAAGCCAAATTTGCCGATACTAAATTTACTTATGCTGAGGGTGCTGCAGTACAAAGTGCCAAAATCGATGGTTTTGCGGCTGCCGTAGAAACTGCTAAAAATGCTGATGTCGTAGTTATGGTTTTAGGGGAAACTTGGGATATGAGTGGAGAAGCTAAATCTCGTGCAGACATCAGCTTGCCTGGCAAACAAGAGGAATTATTCAACGCCATTAAAGCAACTGGCAAGCCAGTAATTGTCGTGATCATGGCTGGTCGCCCGTTGGTGTTCAACAGCATAGCTGATAAGGCAGATGCAGTAGTTTATGCTTGGTTTTTAGGCGATCAAGGTGGTAGCGCCATTGCTAATGTGTTAAGTGGAGATTATAATCCGTCTGGTAAATTGCCGATGAGCTTTCCTAGAAGTGTTGGTCAAATTCCAATTTTCTATAATCACTATAATACGGGTAGGCCGGTTACTAAAACAACCGATATTGTTTATAAATCTGCCTATATAGATTCGCCCAACGATCCTAAATTTGCATTTGGTTACGGCTTAAGTTATACCAATTTCACTTATAGCAACTTAAAGCTCGACAAAACATCGCCATTAAAAAATGAAACAGTTACCGTGAGTTTTACTTTAACGAATAGCGGTAAAGTTGCTGGAGAAGAAATCAGGTTGGGTAACAGAAGCGGGAGATTTTAAAGTAATGGTTGGTGGTTCGTCTGACAGTATTAAGTTGGAATCTAGTTTTGAAGTGAAGTAATGTTGAGGTTTAGAGTTTGGAGTTGAGAGTTGGAGATACTAGGTAAACAATTTAGCAATACAACAATTTGAAAATTGTGAGATTGCATTCACAAACTATTAAGGTTTCCAATCTCACCACTCCAAACTCATATTACGCTAACGTTTCCGTAAATTTTTATTCCTCTTAGGGCGATACTAATTTTATTTTTGAGTTATATTGGTCCCTTATTAAGTTAAAACGTTCATCGAAATACGCAAATCCGAATACTAAATAAAATGGCTAATCATAAATTACAACAAACTTGGCGCTGGTATGGGCCGGTAGATCCAGTTTCATTACAAGATGTTAAACAAGCAGGAGCAACGGGAATTGTATCTGCATTACATCATATTCCGCATGGCGAAGTTTGGCCGTTGGAAGACATCAAAGAAAGAAAAGCAATTATAGAAGCAGCAGGTTTAACTTGGGCGGTGGTAGAAAGTGTGCCAGTACACGAAGCCATTAAAACACGAAACGCTAATGCAGGGAAATATATTGAGAATTATAAAAAATCGTTGATCAATTTGGCTGC
>SEDG01000522.1 GCA_004295885.1 Pedobacter sp.
GTATTTTCCCAGTTGCCATATTGCTCGGCCTTTGTAGGTAAGCCCGCATCTTTTAAATATGGTGCTAACAAACGGTCTGGGTTTAGCGAAAGCATATAGGCTAAATCTGTTTGTTGTGCAGCTTTAAAAGGTCCGTCGAGCAAACGAACTTCATTTAAGCTAAAGGCTTGCAATTTATCTTGCCCGAAAGTTAGGTTTCCTGTAAGTAATAGGAAAGAATAGATGATAAGTTTCTTAGTCATATTATAAAATTCTTTATTTGAAGCGCAATTGAACTGAAACGATTAAAGTTCGTCCAAATTCCGCTATATCTTTTTGGCTATCCTTCGACTACGCTCAGGATGACAGCCAAAAAGGATGTCGCTTCAATTTGGGCTATTTAACTTAAGCTAGTGCAAGGAAACCGTACATAGTTCCTAGAACCTGCGTAAACTAAACCCGATTGAACGAAAAGCCCGCATCCCGATTTTTCTTCGGGAGAGGACTTGAAGTGAAAGCGGGACTAGCTTTGAAATGAAAAACTGATTTTGCTTTTCAAATAAATCTAATCTTTAACAGCTTCACAATTAACCAACTCCACCACTCAACAATTTAATTCGCCTTTTTAATACCTTCTGTGGTCATCACCACACGTTTCATGGTTCCATCTTTGTTATAATAGAGATAATCTATACAAACCGACCTTCTATAACTGCCGCCATCGTTATTAATTGCTCCGTTGTGGTAAACGAAATAATCTTTGCCTTTAAAATTGATGATAGCTTGATGGTTGGTGTTTGAATTGCCAGCGATTTCATTTAAAATGCCTTTATACTCCCAAGGGCCTGTTACTTTTTTGCTCATCGCATAAACAATTTTCTCTGGAAATTGAGATGCATAAGAAAGGTAATACCAGTCTTTTCTTTTATGAATCCATGGTGCTTCGGTAAAAGCCTGACCATCATCGTCAATAATTACCGAAGGATCAATGTCATCCCAACTAATTTTTACATCCGTGGTCATGTCATTCGTAATAAAAGCCTTACCTAAAGCGTCTTTAAATGGCCCTGTTGGACTATCTGAAACTGCTATGCCGATAGATTTCCCTTTTATCGTTCCATGTTCAATTGCTACATACCAATAAAATTTACCATCTCTTTCTATCACTTGAGAAGCCCAAGCATCGTCTTTAGCCCAGGTAAAAGCCTTTACGTCTAGCGGAGATTTATGTTCCTTCCAAGTCACCATATCAGCCGATGAATAAACTAACCATTCATGCATTTCATAGTTATTCTTTGGTGGTTTTGGGACATCATGACCAGTGTATAAATACACAGAATCTTTATAAACGAGAGCGGCAGGGTCGGCCGTATATTTATCGGTAATAATTGGATTGCCCTTTGAAACGATAATTTTCTCTTGAGATTTGGCTAGCGATGTGCTGAAAGCGATGGCAATTAAACCAACAAGTTTGATGTGATTCTTCATCTTAATTAATCGTTAACAGTTTTTTTAATTCTCTTTTTTTGATGGGTAAAACGGTTCCGTGTCTTATTCCTTTTGGAACGGAAATTTGCTCAGACACATCCGCCCAGTTTACCAAATCTGAAGATTGTATAGCGCCATATTTGTGCTCTCTGTATTTATCGAAATAAACCAGCCAATCGTTTTTTATTTTTAAAACTGTTGGACCTTCTGCCCAGTAGTTTCCTGTGATTTTTTCGCTAGCCTTCGAGTAAGGGCCAATTAAGTTTTCGCTAAAAGCAATCTTCAGGTTTTTTTGGTCGGGTTCTCTGGTCTCATCCTTTAAAAACATAATGAACCTCTTTTTGTCTTTTACAATCGTCGCATCAATTATATTAAAACCGGGGTCGTATAAAAGTTTAGTTTCAGAAAATGTCTTAAAATCTTTAGTTGTTACATAATAAATTCTGTGGTTGTAACCATCATCTGCCTTTGATGCCGTTTCTGGAAATTTGCCAATAATTGTAGTTGCCCAATAAATTAGATAGGTTTTTGTTTTGCTATCGTAAGTAATTTCTGGTGCCCAAGTATTTCTGGCGCCTTCTTCTTTGGCCATTACGGGAATAAATTGTTGTTCGCTCCAAGTAATTAAATCTTTAGAGCTGGCATAACCAATTCCTTTATCTTTCCAGCTTACGGTCCAAACCATATGGAATAATCCATCACGACCCTTAATAATGCAAGGATCACGCATTAATTTATCCTTACTTACCGTTGGGGCTAAAAAGGATTTATCATTTTTTAGAGCTGTCCATTTAAACCCATCATTGCTGTAAGCTAAATGCAATCCATCTTGCCCGTTGTTATTGAAATAGGAAAACAAATAACTTTTTTGCACACATCCATTAAAAGTAAGCGATAATGCCAATAGGCATATTGAAAAAAACTTTTTCATTCAGATTTTTCTAGTTTTTTAACTCCAAAACAACAACAGACTGCGCAGGTAACTCTACTGAAAGTTTGTTGCCATTTTTCTTTGCGCCATTAAATTTCACAATGTGAATTTTATTAGGCTCATTGAAAGTATTGATATCTGTGATTTTTGCCGATGTTAATATTTGTCCAGTGACGGTTTTCCAGTTTAAACCATCTAAAGCTGTATTTAGTCTGATTTTTTGATTTAGATTTAGATTAACCAATGAAATATGTATTGCACCCGAAGCATCTTGCGAAGCAGAAATATTTAAAGCTGGTATTTTTTTATCGCCCATCAAGTAATCTGGACTCACAAAATCTATAGGCAAATACTTAGCATCTTGATGAACTTTATACAAATCGAAAATGTGATAAGTAGGGGTTAAAATCATCTTATCTTTTTCGGTTAAAACTAAGGCTTGTAGAACATTTACCGTTTGTGCCAAGTTTGCCATTCTAATGACTTTCATCAAAAGCAGTTGCTGAACCTTTTGCATTCCATTTTCCTGTTGGCAAGGTATAGTGATGTAGTGTTAATCCCCACATTCTGGTGCCAATATTTTTCATACAGGTTTCAGTCCAATTGTAATCGTCAGAATTAGCACCAGCGGCAATCTTTTTTAAAGGTGCGCCTTCATAATCACGAGCATAAGTAGCATATCTTCTGTATAAATCTGAATAATATTGTGGTGTCATGTTACCACCGCAACCCCAGCTTTCATT
>SEDG01000523.1 GCA_004295885.1 Pedobacter sp.
CATTAGAGCAGTAGAAGAGGTGGCAGCGAAACAATTACCAGGCGGTTATGGCTATGAGTTTTCTGGAATGACTAAAGAAGAACTTTCTTCTGGCGGACAATCGGCCATCATCTTTATCTTATGTTTATTGTTTGTATACTTCTTGTTATCAGCTCAATACGAGAGTTATATTTTACCTTGGGCGGTAATTCTATCCATCCCTACAGGAATATTTGGTGTATTTGCTGCAATTGGCTTAACAGGAATTTCAAACAACATTTACGTACAGGTTGCACTGGTAATGCTCATCGGTTTGCTGGCTAAAAATGCCATTCTAATTGTAGAGTTTGCTATTCAAAGAAGAAGAGCAGGTAAATCTTTATTGGCAGCATCTCTGGAGGCAGCAAAGTTAAGGTTACGCCCAATTATCATGACTTCGTTAGCCTTTATAGTAGGGATGATTCCAATGATGAGAGCAGTTGGTCCATCAGCTTTAGGAAACCACTCAATTAGTATTGCAGCAGCAGGAGGCATGGTTTTCGGAGTTGTGCTTGGCATATTCGTTATTCCTGTATTGTTTATCATCTTCCAGTTTTTACAAGAGAAAGTTACAGGTGCACCAATAGCAGTTGCACATGCAGAACATCATTTAGAAGATTATGGAAACTAATCAGCATACACAAACACAGCAACAAGAACAACCTATTTTAGGTGAGTTTTTACCTTTAATTTCCTTGTGGTTAAGGAAATGGTACAATTAAAAATTTAATGAAATGAACACGATTAAAAATATATCTTTTGCCTTATTACTCTTTATGTTAAGTAGTTGTGGCATCGCTAGAGAAGTTTTAGCACCAAAAGAAGATATCCCTGGAAATTTTAGGGATATATTAAGCACAGATACAAGCAGCATCGGCGCATTACCGATAAAGGATTTTTTCAGCACGCCTGCTATTCGTAATTTAATCGATAGCGCTTTGTTGCGAAACTTCGATTTACAAATTGCCTTAAAAAATATCGATGCGGCAGAGCTGATTTTGAAAAGAGCAAAACTCGGTAATATCCCTCAATTGAACTTGCAAATTAATGCAAGTTCAAATCGCCCTTCAGACAATAGTTTAAATGGATTAAGTACTTCGCAATTTTTAAATACAGATCACATTGAAGATTATAACGCAAATTTAGCCTTAACTTGGGAAGTTGATATTTGGGGTAAAATTAAAAAACAAAAGGAAGCAGCATATGCTGGATATTTACAATCAGCCGAAGTTAAAAAGGCGGTACAAACCAGAATTGTTGCAGAAGTGGCTTCGGGTTTTTACAGATTATTGATGTTAGATGCACAATTAGCTGTGGCTAAAAGAAATGTAGAGTTAAATAACAATACATTAAAAATGATAAAAATGCAGTTTGATGCTGGTCAGGTAACCTCATTGGCTATTCAACAAGCAGAGGGCCAACAATTAAGAGCTTCACAATTGATTCCTCAAGTTACCCAGGCAATAAGTATTCAAGAAAATGCATTAAGTGCATTAACTGGTAGGTTTCCTTCAGCTATAGAACGAGCAATAACCTTAGAACAATTAACAATTCCAGAGCAATTGGCAACCGGTGTTCCGGCAACAATGTTAAGCATCAGACCAGATGTTAGGAATGTAGAATTAGGCTTAAAAATAGCGAATGCTAAAGTTGGCATTGCAAATGCAAGGTTATATCCAAGCTTGGTTATTTCTGCCAGTGGCGGATTAAATTCTTTTCAGGCTAGCAATTGGTTTAACATTCCAGCTTCTTTATTCGGAGTCGTTGGTGGCGGAATTACCCAACCAATTTTTCAACGTAAAGAGTTAAAAACGCAATTCGAATTGGCAAAAGTAGAAAGAGACCAATCGGTTTTGTTATTCAGGCAAGCTGTTATTGGGGCAGTGGTTGAGGTTTCTAACGAACAAGCTAAAATTGTTAACCTAAAATCAGAATATTCAATTGCGCAGAATAGGGTAAAAACTTTGCAGTTGGCAGTTAAAAATTCAGACTTACTTTTTAAAAGCGGAATGGCTAACTATTTGGAAGTTATTACGGCGCAAGGAAATTTACTGCAGGGAGAATTAGATTTAACTACCTTAAAAACAGCTCAATTAAATGCAAGTGTTTCTTTATATAGAGCGCTTGGTGGTGGTTGGAAGTAA
>SEDG01000524.1 GCA_004295885.1 Pedobacter sp.
CCTATGGTTATTAGGTTAGTTATTGGGTCTAGTACAACAACGTTTGGCTTAAACTGTTGAATGGCCTTATGAATAGCAACCAAATGCATTTCTAAACCATACATGGTTGGCCTTGAAGCATAAAATTTCAACAAACCTTTATCAACATGTTTTTGCAAATCGATACCGATTGATTTCATGTTTCTAATGATTTGCGCTGGCGATTCCTCAAAGGCAAAATACAAACACTTCTCGCCACGTTTACAAGCTGCATCTGCAAAACTAACTGCAATGCTTGTTTTCCCTGTACCCGCCGTGCCCGATGTTAAGATGCTGCTGCCTTTATAAAAACCTCCAGTAGGGAACATTTTATCTAAAGAAGGAATACCTGAATTAATAATGTCTTTTGAAACTGGCTTATCTAATTTTAATGAGGTAACAGGCAATACCGAAATGCCATCTCCATCAATTAAGAATGGATACTCATTGGTACCATGTAACGAACCACGGTATTTAACAATTCTTAACCTACGGGTAGAGATTTGATTAACAACACGATGATCCAAAAGGATAACACAATCAGAAACATATTCCTCTAATCCTTGTCTGGTTAAAGTTTTCTCTCCGCTTTCTCCAGTTACGATAGCAGTAACACCTTTGTCTTTTAAAAACTGAAATAACCTGCGCAATTCTGCCCTTAAAATACCTTCATTAGTTAAACCAGAGAATAGATTTTCTACCGTATCTAAAACAACTCTTTTTGCTCCGATAGAATCGATGGCATAACCCAAACGGATAAATAACCCTTGCAAGTCATATTCTCCAGTTTCCTGTATTTCACTCTTATCTACATGGATATAATCGATGCGTAATTTCTTTTCATCTTGCAGTTTCTTCAGGTCAAACCCTAAGGAAGTTACATTTAACGCTAACTCATCTGCCTTTTCCTCAAAAGCTATAAAAACTCCAGGTTCGTTGTATTCTTCAATGCCTTTAACTAGAAATTCTAATGAAAATAAGGTTTTACCACAACCTGCTCCACCACAAATTAGCGTAGGTCTTCCTTTTGGGAAACCTCCCAGCGTAATCTCATCTAAACCATTAATTCCAGTTGGGGTTTTGAGAAACGTTAAATTATTTGCCACTTCAGCAGTAGCCTTTTTCTTTGGCATATTACTTTGTTTATTCTATTATTGATTATTTTAATACGGTATTCATTTCAGAACCAAATTAAAATTATTTTACTAGAACAAATTATTTGCCACAAAGTTTGAAACTCCTTTTGGGAATAATAAAATTGTTACCTAGTATTTTAAAACAACGAAGAAATGCGAATTAGGGATTTTAAAATAACGTTTTTTTTAGCCCAAAACTATTTGCTATCTAACCAAGCTTTGGCCAATTCTACCTCAGTAAAAAATTGGGTAATGATACCACCTTGTGCAATGTCGACTGTCTTTTTCGCGGATAATTTATTAAAAACACTATCTGGATAAACCCAAGCTAAATGTTTTAACCCAGCCTCTTCCAACATCGGAAAAAACTCCTTTCCTGCCCAATCTACTGCTTCAGACCAGGTACCCAAAACATTCGTATTGTCATTGCATGCTTTGCTAGACTGATGTCTTTTTAAGAACTCAATGATTTTTGCTCCTCCATTCTGTACCGATGCCAAATCTTGAAAGCCCCTCCAATCTACATCTACCCTCGCATTTTCGGCATTATAGGAAACAACAATAGATTCATCTTCGTAAAAATCATCGGTGTTGATAACGGTTTTTGAATCATCTTTCAAATCTAGTGGCAACCTAAAGTAAAAAGTAGAGCCTTTGCCTAGTTCACTCTCCAGCCAAAAGTTTCCTTGATGACGCTTCAAGATTTCTGAGGAAATAAATAGACCTAATCCTAGCCCTTCAAATCGCATGGCTGTATTGTCTACTCTATAGTAACGATCAAATAATTTATCTAAGCTATTTTCCTCAATCCCAACCCCAAAGTCTTCAACTGAAACCACAATATTATTGTTTTCCACCTTGCAATTAACCAGCACCTTATCACCCTCTGGAGAATATTTTATGGCATTGGTTAAAAAGTTATTCATCACCTGTTCTAACCTAAAATGATCTCCATTATATTCAATTGCATCTGCTTGCTCCAGCATAATTTGATGTGTAGTGGTTAGCTTTTCTAGCTTGCTGATGTGTTCGGCAGATTTAGCAACATATTTGCTTAGCTTTTCTGGATCATCAGTTCGAGACATTAACTGATTAAAAGCTTTTACGCTGGTTAGAGGTGTTTTTAATTCATGGCTGGCAATAGAAATAAATTCATCTTTCTTTTGTTCGTTTTCTTTTTGGATATCGATATTGGTATTTGTACCGATCCATAATTTAACTACCCCATTTTCTACAAAAGGTAATGCCCTTGCTAAATGCCATTTGTAGCTTCCATCTGCAAACAATAACCTAAATTCTACAGCATATTCGGTACCCGTTTGCAGCGCATGTTTCCATTGAGCAAGTGCGGTTTGCAAGTCATCTGGATGAATATATTTTTGCCATCCGTATCCCACAATTTGCTCAGTGTTGTCGCCAAAATCATCACATACTACTTCATTTACGTAATCTAAAGCGCCGTCTGGCGTGGCTGTCCAAACTTGTTGCGGAATGGCGTTAAGCATGAAACGAAACCTTTGTTCGCTTTCTTCAATTACTTTTCTGGCCTTAACCTGTTCTGTTACCAAGGTGGCAACTACCATAATACTGGTTGTTTCGCCTAAATCATCTTTTAATGGGTGGTAAACAAAGTTAAAATATCGTTCCTCTATCACGCCATTTTGTTCCAAAAACGCCTTTACTTCATTTCCATAAAATGGTTGTGCGCTTGTAAATACTTCATCTAGAATAGTGAGGAAATCTTGACCAGCTAATTCAGGCAA
>SEDG01000525.1 GCA_004295885.1 Pedobacter sp.
AGGCTCATGTTACCACTATAAGATTTACCAGTTTTCGGGTCGTAGACTTTTCCATCAGTCCACTTTTCATCTTCAAAAACAAAGTCTTTTACAATTTCTAAACCTAAAATAGGTTTTGTTCTTAAGCTGGTATTTGGATTTTTAACATCTAACCTAGGTTTCCCTTTCTCATCGTTCGGGTCTTTTATCCATACTAATTTGCCAAAGTACTTATCACCTTTTTTAAAGATTTCAATTTGTCCTTCGCCAGATGAATTAAGCCATCTACCTAAAATATCATCCTTTTTTTGAGCAAAAACTGAGATTGTAGAGGCGAACAATAGAAAGAAAACTGCTAATTTTTTAAACATCACCGTTGGATTAATCTGTTTATAAAGTTAGCGAATAGGAATTGAAAATAAAATTTAGCTTGTTCACTCTTTCAAATAAAAACCACATAGACACATAGACTAATATTAGGCATTGTGTGCGTGTAGCAAGATAAATTCTTTAACATAGCAGCATTAAGCATACTAAGTTCCTCCATTAAGCTATGTTCCTATGTGTTTAAATTTTTGAGAAAATTATTATGCTCTTAGAAAAATCTCAGGGATAGGCTGAAAATCATCTTCCAAAATTTCAGCATAAAATCCATCCTGCTTTAAAATTGAAATGATAGATTCTGGAATTATTGAACCATTAAAAGACTGAACACGAAGAATCAAATCGCAATCTTCTAAATCGAAATTTACCTTATAGTCGGGAAAGTTAAGAAGTATCTGACCAATTAGCTTTTCAGCATCATCACAGTTTGATACATCTGTTTTAAAAACTTCAACCATGTTGCTCATTGTTTAAATAGTTTACCAAAGCCTAAATAAATTTGTTATTTAGGCTCTGATAGACTTAATCGTTACAAATTTCCAGTAACTGACCTCTTATACTTTATCGTTTTTGCCATCATTTGCAGGGTTAAAACTTATCATCCACTGCACTGCAAATTTATCGGTTAGCATACCATAATAATCGCCCCAAAACATATCTTGCAATGGCATTTGAACATTACCAACTTCTGCTAATCCAGCAAAAATTCGGTCTGCATCTTCCCTACTATCTACACTTATGCAAAGCGATAAATTTGTGCCAGATTTAACTTGCTCCATATTAGAAGGTATGTCTGTGCCCATTAACATGGTTGAGCCAATGTTTAAGGACATATGCATAATTTTGTTGCCTTCGGCATCAGGCACTTCTTCAACGCAGCCTTCTGTATTATTTTCTTCTTTCGGAATGTCTTTGTAACGTTGCAGAAAAGCAAACTCACCTCCAAAAATTGATTTGTAAAAGTTAAAAACTTCTTCGGTATTACCATTAAAGTTTATGTACGGATTTACTACCATAATTTTAATCTTTTGATTTACTAATTATTAATTCTATTATTTCATTTATCAGTCTGAGACTCCCGAAGGTTCGGGACAAGTTGTCGAAGACTTTCATAGCGCTTCGACTACCTGCCGGCCGGACAGGCGGGCGCTTAGCGTGACAGTTGCTTAGTTGTTAATTGCGTTCTAAAATTTCTTTGAGATTATTAAGACTTTTATCCAATTCTTTACCTAACAACCCATCTATAACAATATTCATCAAATTCATCGGAAACTTATTTTTACCTACCATTTGCCATTTCAAATTTGTTTGATTTTCGCCAACAGCTTTTGTAAAAAGATAAGTTTGTGAAGTATTTTCAAATGGTTTTTCAAACCTTAGTTCGATGTTTAGGCTACTTCCATCGTCAATTTTCTTGAACTCTTGTTCACCTTTTCCTGCTTGTTTGTTACCTTCCCAAGCACAAGTAAAACCTTCGGTTCCGTCTGTCCCTGTATAAACCAATTTTACATTTGGGTCTTTCATCACCCAAACATTATACTTTTCTTGGTTTCTCATTATTTTAATATAATCGAACACTTCCTCTTTCGATTTATCAATTGTAATAGCTCTTTCGATTGAATATTCTTTTTTAATAATCAATGCCAAGAATAACAAGAAGCCAATTAATATGGCAAGAAACAGAAGAATGGAAAATAAGATGGTCATATTCTATAATTTGTATAGCAGGTTAAATTTTTAAGCAGATTTTTGAAAACGATGGATTTCCTTTAACTGATGAACATGTCTTTC
>SEDG01000526.1 GCA_004295885.1 Pedobacter sp.
CCTAGACAATAACAGATGGTAGAGTTAGCTGCAGAGCCTCGCCCTTGGCATAAAATCTTTTGTTCCCTTGCAAAACGAACAATGTCATAAACCGTTAAAAAGTACGAAGCGTATTTCATCTCCTTCACAAAAGCCATCTCGTGGTTAATATTGTCGACTACCTTTTTGGGTAGTGGTTCTCCAAATATTTCCCTTGCACCTTTCCAAGACAGGTATTCTAATTCTTCTTGTGGGGTTCGTCCTTCTGAGGTGATTTCCTCGGGATAAATATATTCAAGGCTATCTAGGCTAAACTGGCAGAGTTCTGCAATTTCCATTGTTTTTTCAATGGCTTCTGGATATTGCCTAAACAGCCTTTCCATTTCTTCAATGGGTTTTAAATGTCGCTCTGCGTTTTGATGTAAAAGAAAGCCAGCATTTTGAATGGTGCATTTTTCACGCACACAGGTAAGCACATCTTGTAGTTCTCTGCGTTGCAGGTGATGGTAATATACATCATTAGTGGCAACCAGAGGGATGTTTAAACTTTTAGCCAATGTTGCCAAACGGTACATTCTCTTTTGGTCTTGGCCTTGGTAATTTCGGTTGGCCGCCAAATAAAGCAAATGACCAAATTCCTCTTTATATAGTTTTAATTCTGCTGGAAAGGTAGCTTCAAAATTAAATCCCTTGCTCAATGCATCAGGCGCAATGGCGATGAAAATAATCCCTTCCTTATGTGCAAAAACATCAGTTTTATACAAATGACATTTTCCCTTTTCTGCCCTCAAGTTACCCAAACTTAGCAGCGCTGATAAACGGCCATAAGCTTCTCGATTAGTAGGATAAGCGAGTAAACTATTTCCGTCTAACAAATCTAATCTACATGCAGGTATCAATTTGATGTTGTGTTTTCTTGCTTCTGAATGTGCCCTTACTATGCCTGCCAAGGTATTTACATCAGTAATGGCAATCTTTGGATAACCAAATGTGGCTGCCTGTTGTACCATTTCTTCTGGGTGTGAAGCTCCGCGGAGAAAACTGAAATTGCTGGTGATTTGTAATTCGCAGTAACTCATTATCTATTTTAAACTTAAGTGATAAATACCTTGTTTCTATGTGCTACCTGCCTGTCGCAGTCAGGTGTGGTTAATTTTAAAACGATTAAGCAAAAAAACCATGTAAAAACCATTCAGATTTATGTTCGCTGTAATGCCCTGAACGAAAAACCCAATAGCGTCTCCCTTTTTCATCTTCCAAAATGTAATAATCGCGATGTTCTCCTTTTTCTAGCCACCATTCCCTTTCAATCCGCTCTGGTCCATCAGCTTTTTTAACCAAATGCAATTCATCTTTATAGCGAAAATTCATTGGCGGATAATCGGGGATAGGTGCAGTTACCTGTACAGGTTCGGGTCTGCTTAACATTTCAATTGGACGAGGATTGGTGTTTTGCCAATAGGTTTCTGCCTGTTCTTCTAACGATATGGCGGGTCTAAGTGAGCGCTCTGGCCAATAATGGGCAGCTGGTAAGTACCTACGAATGGCTTGAGGTCCTATTTTACCAGCTAACCTATCTAATAATTGTGCGAGGCCTTGGTCGGCCAAGCCAGGTTTGCCAGACCATAATTTCTCTTGATGGATGACAACCGCCTCCACTTTTGTTGCCGTTAAAACAAATAACTCAATGCCCAACGCTGGCTCTATTGCAGCAATTTTTAACTCAAATAGTTTAAATAAATGGCTGACTTGGTTACTGGCTTGGTTGGTTCCAATTTGTACTTGCGTGAGTTTGCCGTCAATTCTATAACCCTTAAGAATCGCAGAGCGGATGCCTAAACCTTCATTGGCTAAACGCAGGCAAAGCATTTCTAGTAATTTTGAAATGGCTATTTCTATGGCAGGTTTGGTTCTGATAGGTTCTAGGCAAGGCAAGCGCTCCTCGTAAGGTAAAATTACTGCTATTGGTTTTATCGCTTCCTCTTCTGTGCCTAATGCTTGTCCCAGTTTTAATAACAGTTCTTCGCCAAATCTTCTGCGCAAAACGGAACGGGGCATTTGGATAAACTTCCCAATTTGGTTTAAGCCTAATTTGTGCAAACGTTGGATGATGAGGTTATCTAGGCGCAAGGCGCTAGGCGGCAAATTTAAGATGGCATTGTATTGCTGGTTAG
>SEDG01000527.1 GCA_004295885.1 Pedobacter sp.
CCAGCAGTGGCATTAGCTGTACCTTTAATGTTTGGCGCAAACATGATTGAAGTATGGAATTGCGTAATGACAAACGAGGCTCCAATAACACCAATTGCTAACCTGAAAAGTAAAAAAGAGGTGTAAGAATTACTAGTACCAATTAGCAAAACTGGTATAGCACAAATAACCAACAACCAAGTATATATTAGTTTCGGTCCAAATTTATCTATAAGTCTCCCAATTAATAAACGGGCAATAATAGTGGCAGAAACTGATGCGATTTGAATATTACCAACTTGGTCTTTGGTGAGGTGTAACTGTTCTCTTGCTATTTTCATTAAAGGAGCCATCCCAAACCATGCAAAAAAACAAAAGAAAAAAGTAAGCCAAGTAATGTGAAAGGTTTTCATTTGAACACCCTTTAGCGAAAATATATTAAGCCTGCTTAAGGGCTGAGTGGTTATATTAGTCATGATTGCTTAATTTAAGGTTTGATTAATTAAAATTTATAACCCAGGCCTACACCCACATTCCATTTTCCATCTTTAGCTGCTGTTTTAGCATTATAGTAAAATGGTATTTGTAGGGCTACATGATGAAAAACAGCCGTTGCGCCAAAACCTAAGTTTGGAGTAACTATGCTATTTTGTTTCGCACCAGGTGCAACCTTATCTTCTTTTATTCTTAAACTTGGCAACATACCCACTAATACGGCGTATGGTTTTTTAGCAAACTTTATACTTGGTCCTGCGCAATTGATAAAAGCGCCATTATCTACATATCCGGCTACGAAAATTCCTTCAAATAAAACAGCTTTGGTTTGAGCTTTAACGGTAAAAAAAAGCATAGTTAATGCTAGGCAGCCAGTTAAGGCTACAAATTTTTTATAATTCATGATTTCAGTTTTTGGTTGGTTTAGATTGCGTATGAGTGGTTATTTCATACGATTATGATTTATTTCGGTTGTTTCCCGATGTAGACCATTCCATTATCAATTTTTACAGGGTAGGTTTTAATAGCGCATTCATCGCCGCTTAAACACTCACCAGTATGCAATGAAAAAGTTTTTTTGTGGAATGGGCAGGCTACCTTTGGTTCGTCGGTAGTAGATCCAATCATTCCTCGGCTTAATGCCATCTGTTTGCGGTGCGGACATTCATTCTGCGTTGCAAACCATTCATCTCTTCTTTTAAAATAAAAAAGGGCAATTTGTTCTTCACCATTTTTTACACAAACGCCGCCATTTTCTACAGCATCTTCGACTCGGCAAGCTGCTAACCAATTTGATGTTTCTGTCATCTTCTCAGGGGTTTAGGGTTCATAATTAAACGGGTTCATAGTTTTTAGTCAATAGTTAATGGCCGTTAAGCTTTAAAATCGAAGCTCTGAGCTATTCTACCATCAACCATACACCTCGGTTATATTTGGTTAGAAGTATTCCATTCTGCTACGCGTTTCTGTCCACGCATATCTACAAATTCTATAGTTGGGTCTTTCTCCTTTGGTGCATTCACAAAGTGAGAAAATCTTTTTCTGATGGCTGGATTTTCAATAGCTTCCTTCCATTCGCATTTGTATGAATTGACTAAGTTTTCCATCTCCTGCTCCCACTGTGCCGCCATTCCTAAGCTGTCATTGATGATCACATTACGCAAATAATCAATTCCACCCTCCATTTTATTTAGCCAAGTTGCCGTTCTAGTTAATGGATCCGCAGTGCGGATGTAGAACATTAAAAAGCGATCTATGAATTTGATACAAGTATCACTATCTAAGTCTGTAGCCAACAATAAAGCATGTTGAGGTTTGCTACCTCCATTACCACATACATATAAATTCCATCCTTTTTCTGTTGCAATGATCCCAAAATCCTTACTTTGCGCTTCGGCACATTCCCTAATGCAACCACTCACAGCCGATTTTAATTTGTGCGGCGCTCTAATTCCTCTATATCGTTCTTCAATTCTAATGGCATAACTTACACTATCATGTAAGCCAAACCTGCACCAAGTACTACCAACACAACTTTTAACAGTTCTTAGCGCTTTTCCGTATGCATGACCACTTTCAAAACCAGCGGCAATTAGCTCTTCCCAAATAACTGGAAGATCATTAACATGTGCACCAAACAAGTCAATGCGTTGTCCTCCAGTAATTTTGGTATAGAGATGATATGAATCAAATCAAAAAGCTCTTGTCTGCTATAATTAAAGTGTTCGCATATTACATTCTTAACGTATTTGCCCTGCGATTTAAAAGTATGTACCATTAAATCCTTAACCATAGGGATACAGCCACCGCAACCGGTACCTGCCTTAGTGCATTTTTTAATATCTTCTAAGTTTTCACAATTTTGATTGTTAACAGCGCCACAGATATCGCCCTTGCTTACGCCCTCACAACTACAGATTAATGCCGAATCTGGCAAGCCTACAATCCCTGCGCCTTCAACATCGCCTCCACTTCTACTTCCAAAAATCAGTTCTTCTGGGTTTTCTGGCAATACAATTTTGTTATTGACAGTTTGCAACAGCATGTTATACGCTGTTGCATCACCAATCAATATACCTCCTAAAAGGTGTTGTCCATCATTACTTACATTTAA
>SEDG01000528.1 GCA_004295885.1 Pedobacter sp.
CCAATAATATTTTATAGCTTAACAAAATGAAACACATATTTTTAACATTTATCATTCTGTTAGCTTTCCAGTCTTGTTCAACAAAGTTTGATGTTAATTCATTTTCAAAAAATCGTTGGTTTTTAAGAACTTGGACTGCGAATAAACTTCCTCCTAGAGCATCTGCAAGTTTAAAATTTGAGCTGAATAATAAAATAAGCGGAAATGCTTTCTGTAATTCTTTTGGCGGCACGGTTAAAATTACAGACTCATCCATCAAATTTGATCGAATATTCTCAACCAAAAAGTTTTGTGAAGGATTAAGTGAGTTTGAAAGTAAATTTCTAGAAGATTTGCAGAAAATTGATTCTGCGAAGGTTGCTGGTGGAAAATTGACTTTGTGTATTAAGGGTGTCAGGATAATGACGTTTACAGAACCTCGTTAACTAATCGATTTCCCAAAAGGAGAAAAAGCTAAATTCATCAATTTAAAATGCTGTAATCCAAAAGGGATACCAACAATGGTAATGCAAAACAATAAACCAAAAATAAGGTGAGTTAATACTATCCAAATACCGCCAAAAACCAACCAAATGATATTCATAATGGTTGATAGACACCCAATATTAGAGGAAGTATCTGTTATTTTAACGCCGAAAGGAGCTAAACCGACAACTGCAAATTTAAAGCATTGAATGCCAAAAGGAATCCCCACGATCGTTAAGCATAAAACCAGTCCACCAAAAATATACTGGAAGAAAATAAATATTCCTCCAAAAATTACCCAAATGATATTGCCAATGAAACTCATGGTTTTGAGATACGGAAATTGCCTTAATGTTACATAAAGAATAGAACTTTAGGTTTTAAATATTATAGTAAATGTGTAATTTGCTGTACACACAAAAACCTAAAAGAATGAAAAAATTAATTGTTTTTTCGGCTATTGCCGTAAGCCTTGTTTTTGCACAAGCCAAGGCTCAAACTGTAAACGGAGTTAGATTAAGTGAACTCCGTTAAACGTATATCGAAATCTCAGAATTCAAGCGTTACCTAAGCGATAAAATTTTTATCCATCTGGAGTATGGGCAAAAATTGAGGATGCTAGGACAAACGCAGTTATTAAGGATGATGATGGAAAAGATTTAGAGTTTAATTCGTTAATAGATTGTGTAAATAAGCTTAAAAACTACGGTTACGAACTCTTCGATGCTTACACATTAAAGTACGATGAAAGAAATGCGGTAAAATATTACGTCTTGAAAAGGAAGTAGTTTTTAAAGAAAAGCTTTCCCTATAATTGCAAAATGATTTTCCAACTACTAGATGATGAGCTCATTTTTCCTGATACTGCTTTGGCAGAGCCAGATGGTTTGCTTGCCATTGGTGGAGATTTAAGTGTAGAAAGATTGTTTTTGGCTTATCAAAGCGGTATTTTTCCTTGGTTTAGTGAGGGAGACCCTATCCTTTGGTATGCGCCACATGAGCGCTGCGTTATTTTTCCTGAAAGAATTAAAATCAGCAAAAGTATGCGTAAAACTTTAGCTTCAAATGTGTTTAAAGTAACGGAAAATAAGGCTTTCGAAGAGGTAATTGGGCATTGTGCAAAAACACCAAGGATTGGTCAAGATGGTACTTGGATAACCAATGAAATGCAACAAGCCTATATCAAGCTTCACGAAAAAGGATTAGCACACAGTGTGGAAGTTTGGCAAAACGATGAACTAGTTGGTGGTTTGTATGGGGTTAAAATCAATAATGTTTTTTGTGGCGAGAGTATGTTCAGCTTGGTCAGTAATGCTTCAAAAACAGCGTTAATTCATTTAAGCAAAATGGAATTTGATTTGATAGATTGTCAGTTACCCAATGAACATCTAATGAGTTTGGGAGCAGAAATGATAAGCAGGGGAGAGTATTTGAAGGTATTAAGTGTAAGATAAAAGAGGTCCTCGACTACGTTCAGCCTGATAATTCGAATGTTTAAGGGCTTAGAATCTTATCAACTTCATCTGGCGTCATTCCAGGTTTAATAGCTTGTAGATAGAGACCAGAGATAATGTGACCATCAAACTCGTCTAGTTTAACAAGGTTAGAGTTTAGGATGGTGAAAACGCTATTTGGTGCTAATTTGCTGTTATTTAAGAATCCTAAAGTTTTAATAATGTTT
>SEDG01000069.1 GCA_004295885.1 Pedobacter sp.
CAAGGGTCTTTTGTCTTTATTTTGAACATCAGAGCGTTCATAATAAGTATAAAATAAACCAGCTATTGGTTTTCCATCTTCATCCCAAACTGGTAAAGTGCCTGTTGTAGCTTTATAAGGAACAGCTTTTCCGTTAATGGTTACGGTTTTATTGGTTACCACAGCACTTTCTGGAACTATGGTTCTAGAAGCAATATTGGTGTTAACCTTGGTTTCTTCTTTAACAGGAGTTGTGGTTGCTGGCGCACTTGCAGAAGCTGTTCTTTGTCCTTGACCTTGTGAGCGTTGCTGCGCATACGAAATGCTAACCACACTTAAGGCAATGAGCGTTGAGGTAAAAATTTTCTTCATTTGTTTAGGTTTGCTATAAGCTATAAATATCAAAAAATGAAAGCCATATTTAGCAACGAACACGAAATTGTTACTTCGAATAGGGGCCGCAGATTCGCTGATTAATAATTTGAGATTGATTTACTTATAACTCCAAAACAATTACACGATCAGGCTCATTATCGATTAAATTAACCGAAATATTTGCTGTCCCACTATTTATTTTAGCCGTAACAGGACTGCTATCCTTTAGTAAATATGCTTTCTTAATTTTTTTGGTTGGAAAATTAGGGAGGCTAACCTCAGTTGTTTTATTGTTCAAAACATGGATATACATTTTATTGCCCTTTTTTGTTATGCTACCCCATTCTTGTGGTTTTAAGTAACCAGCTTCTGTTCCATAAATGCTTTCGCCATAGGTTTTAAGCCAAGCCCCCATAAATTGCAAACGGTCAATAAATTCTGGCTGTACTTGTCCGTTTGGCATTGGGCCGATATTTAGCAGCAAATTGGTACCTAAGGAAGATGCTTTCACTAAATAATCTATCAACTGTTTATGAGTTTTATAGGTAGTATCCGTTAGGTTAAATCCCCAAGAACCATTAATGGTTTCGCAAACTTCTACCGGCAATTTATCTGAAGCTTCTTGAAAACTTAATCCAGATTTGTTTTCTCCTGGTAAATCCTTTTCAAACATTTGGAAATCTTCGCCAACAAAAGGAGAAAGGTGATGGTTATTACCAATTAGACACTGAGGTTGTAGCTTATGAATTAAACCATAAATTTCTTCGTATTTCCAATCTATTCGAGAGGTTCTATCTTTTTCTCCTTCCGGAGCGGTTTGGTCCCAATGGCCATCAAACCAAATCCCTGCCACTTCTCCATAATTAGTGAGCAATTCTGTTAATTGGTTTTTCATGAACTGCAAATATCTTGCATAATCACCTTTACCTTTTCTTCCACTAGCTTGACCTGTTTTACCAGTTTGCCAAGGATAATCATCTCTTCGCCAATCAACTAGAGAATAATATAAAAATAGCTTTATGCCTTGTTTGTGGCATTCGTCAGCCATCATTTTAACAATATCTTTTTTGTAAGGCGTATTTATGATATTAAAATCAGAATACTTTGTATCCCACATACTAAATCCATCATGGTGACGAGTGATTAGCGTGATGTACTTCATCCCAGCGTTTTTAGCCATACTTACATATTGTGCAGCATCAAAAGCACTCGGGTTAAAAAAATCCTTCAGCCTTGTATAATTGTTAACCGTTATTTTACGCTGATTCATCACCCATTCTCCGCTACCTGGTATGCTAAAAGGTCCCCAATGAATAAACAAACCAAAACGAGCATCGTTAAACCATTTCCTAGCTTCGAGATTAGCTGTTGTTGGTGTGTAAGATTGTGCATTTGCTGATACAACAGAAATGAAAACTAAGATGGCGACAAGTATTTTTTTCATTTTATGAAATTAAGGATGATTGCGTCACAAATTACTATAATATAAATAAAGATAATAAAAAGGCCTCCCAATTGTGGAAGGCCTTTGAATACTACATTAATTATCTATGAGACATGTCTGGAAACTTTAAATCAATGTTGTAAATTCCGTCCTGAAACGATTGAAATACAAATCGTGGATTAGAAGACCACTGGTCTAGACCTAAAGCAGGATTATCAAACTTTACAAATTGAGTTGGAATTCGGTAGTAATAATTAAAACCATTACCTAGCGACACCAAAGGAAATGGAACTGTTCCGAAAGTAAACTCCATTCTATCATTAAATAAAACCGTTTTAATGGCATAATCTTTCATGGTTTGTAATGCACCAGTTGTTAAACCAGCTAAGGGGCGTGTTACAATTTCTCCAGCTAATGGGTTAAAGGCAACTCCATTTTTGTCTAACATTCTAAGAATAACTTTTAACTCTGTACTTGGATTACGCACTATCGTTACTGTTGGAACGCCAATATTTTGAGATTGAGCTTCATTTCCTACTCTTCTTAATTGGTTATATGGCGTACCTGGCAACTCATAAGCAACTGAAGGAGTTACATTAAAATTCCCGATTTTTGGATAAACCTTTTTTCCTGCTGGATTTGATATCTCTAAATCGAAAGTATAGCTACCTACAGGAATGTTGCCGCTCGTATAATTGGCCTGAACTTGTCCACTAGCATCATTAATATGAATCGGGTTAACCAACGAATCTTTCTGTTTTTTAGCAATTAAAGCTTCTGTAACGTCGACAGTAGGGTCGTAAATACCTGTCCAAACTTTTATCTTGTAAGTTTTAAAGAACATGTCATCCACTATGTTGCCAGTAGCCTTATCATAAAAGTGAACAACTTTAACTTTCATTGGCTGAGTAGAACCATCAACATTTAACGCCGTACTATTTAAAGCACGACCTTGTGGTATATTAACAGGATCTTCTTCATATCTGATACCATCACTCAAAAACCCATCTGGAAGCTTTTTACAAGCTATAATTAAAACCATTAAACTTAATAGTCCTAATGCATAATATTTATATAATTTCATTTTATTAGGTTTAAATTAATTTCTTTTTTGAGAAAAATAAAGGATGTGTCCAGTTCTATCTGTCTTGCCATTTTCTAACACATGCAACATACCGGTTGTAGTTTCGATACCCGAAGTTTGTACTCTTGTACGAACGCCATCACTTGAACTTATTTCTGAAGCCACAATTGGAGGAGTAAGTGTCTTTTTCAAAAAGGTATAATACATAATTTGCGGCCTATTAGCGCTATTTGGGTTATAACCTAAATTAGGATCATCTGTATATTCAAAAGAAACCACACTTTTAACGGTAGATTTTGCTGTTTGAAATAAAGTACCCTTATCATTTAAAGCCGCCGCTTCTACTTTACTTGGTATGATATAAACGTTAACTGAATCTGTAAAGTGAGACAAGTCATATTTGATAAGTGTATCGATAGTGTACCTTTTCGTAGGGTCTTTTCTCTGGGCCTCTAACGTTTTGTTTAACAAATATGCCTTAATAGAATAATCTGTCGGAGCAAAAAATGTAGCACCTGCTTGATTTATTTTATCTTTTGTACCTGTTTTATCTACTATTAAAAGTAAGGTATCGAATAATTGATCCTTATTACTTTTTAAGTAATCGTAGGTTGTCATGTTTACTTTTGCATTGTGCAATGTTCCGCCTACAAAGTAATCATCATGCTTACACGAAGCTATAACCAATGCCAATACAACAAAGGCTAATAATATTTTTATTTTTTTCATTTCTTGAAATTTAAGCTGTTAAAAATGACCTTTCCACCATTCGTTTTGAGTTAACAAAGCGTTTTGTTTACCTAAAACCCTCATGTTTAATGGCCAATAATATCCCTTCTGAGCAATTCTTTGTGGAGAATAAGAATCAGGATATAGGCGTTGCAATTGCCCCATTCTAATTAAATCAAAGGCATTGTATCCTTCGCCAATTAGTTCTCTTCTACGCTCGTCTACCAGCTCATTAAATAAATCTGTACCAGAACCAGCGTAAGCAATTAACCCTGCACGTTGCCTAATGAAATTTAAGTCGGTTAAACATCCTGGCTCATTGCCATTTTTAAATCTAGCCTCGGCCCTCAATAAATAAATATCTGCTAAACGCTCTAGTACCAAGTTGTTACTAACCACATAAGCTGTTTTATCATTTGGGTCGTAATAATTAACATTGAGGTATTTAGTAAGTAATAAAGAACCATCACTTGCTGGTTGAATTACTTTATCCATTCGGTCTTCTGAATCATAGAAAATATCATCAAAAGTGTCTCCACCAAACCAAGTGCTTTTAACTTCCCTATCTTTTACAAAAGGAGCAGCTAAGAAAACATTAAAAAAGCCATCACTAGATTCGTTTTTACTAATAGCATTATAAAGCATGTTTAATTCAAAAATACTTTCCTGGCTGTTGCCAGCCCAAATATCATTGTAATCTGCAACGTCCTCTAGATGGTATTTATTGGAGTTGATGATACTATCGCAATAAAGTTGAGTTTTAACATAATCGTGTTTCCAAGCATGTATGTTGGCCGTTAAACCTAACACGCCGCCTTTACTTGCATGTGTTTTAGGCTCGTCATACCCTAAAAGTGATGTTGCTTTACCTAAATCGGTTAGACAAAATGCCAGTGTTTTAGCTTCTTCACTACGTGGCAAAGGCGGTATGTTTAATGGGTCTTTGAAAGACTCTGTTGTTAGAATTACATCTCCCCAAACACGTTGAATATAGAAGTAAGTATACGCTCTAATGTAACGAGCTTCTCCTTCTAGCCTATCTTTTTCGGCCTTGCCACCGCTAAATTTAGCATCGGGAATATTCTTTACATTGTCTATAATTAAATGGCATTGATTAATCACCTTGTAAAATCTACTCCAATCTTGAACGCTTCCCTCTAAATAGGGTACATAATTGAAGTTGAATTTTCCATTACTAATGATACTGGTATAATTCCAATAATCGCTACCTAGCGAAAAATTATTTGCAGCTAAATCGCCGAAGATAAAAAAGCTCCTGTCTGCTTTCAATGCATCCCTTAACAACGAATACGCTCCTGAAACAGCCTTGTTAACATTAGCTCCATTTACCCAAAAAACTTGGTCGTAGGTAGCATTTTCTGGTTCTAAATTAATTGCCTTTTTACATCCAAGGGAAGATAGGAGTGTAAAAACTAAAGCAATATGTATATATAAATTCCTTTTCATGATCTATAAATTAAAATGTAAACTCTAAACCAAATGTGTATTTTTTTGGTATTGGATAACCACCACCAGTATACTCACCTTGTGGGGTAATTAGCTCTGCATCTGGCACACTGGCAGATTGAAAACCATAAACATTATCCATTGTACCGTAAATACGAGCACTTTTAATTTTTGCCTTACTTAACCATTTCGGGTTTAGCATGTAACCAAAGGTGATGGTTTTGATTTTGAAGTAATCTCCTTTTTCGTTCCATAATGTACTGAAAGGCAAAAACTGATAGTAACTTGGACCGAAAGGACTTACCGATGGGAAACCAGCAGAATAATTAGGGTCTTTTGCTTTGCCAGGAGTCCAATAGTTTAGGCCTGTTAAATCTGGTAATCGTTGACCAGCAAAGTCATTTAAGTCGCCGAAATTGAAAATATTAGCAAATTGGTTCGCCTTGTAAGTATTGATGATGTCTCTACCCAAGGTGAAGGTTCCTAAAATACTTAATGAGAAATTTTTGTAGGTAAACTCGTTATAGATACCTCCAGTTACTTTTGGATTTGGATCGCCCGTACGACGTAAATCTCCATCTGCAGCTCCTTTATCTTCATCGCTCCAAACATCGTAATCTCCATTAACATCCATCCAAATAGGATAACCTGGCTTTACAACTTGGTTACCTTTAAAATAAGTAATGTACTTTCCTGTAAGCGGGTTAACAGGAATTTGGCTAGTGTTATTATAAACTCCTTTATAAATCATTTGTGCCCAACCATAAACTGGTCCGCCAACGGTGAAATATAATTGCTGGTTATATCCACGGCTATCAGCATAAAAACTTTTGTTTCCGTTTGGTAACGAGGCTAAACGGTTCTTGTTAAAACTGAAGTTGATGTTTGTTAACCATTGTAATTTGCTTGTTTGTGGTAAATTTCTAGTCTGTAAGGAAACATCAATACCTTCATTTAATATCTTTAAAGGAACATTATAAGATACTTGGCTATAACCAGTATACGATGGGAATGGGAAAGAAAGTATTGGATTTTTAGTTTGTTTGCGATAAAAATCTACAGTAAGGTTAATCCTGTTTTTAAACATATAAATATCAGCTCCAATATTTGCTTGATCTGATTTATTCCATGTTAAGTTGGGTTGTGTTAAAGGATTTGAGAATGATGGGAATGCAGTAATTACGCCATCATAGTTTTGAGTACCAACATCCCAAGTATTAAATGGTGCATAAAAGTTATCTGGTAATGTACCAGACAAACCATAACTACCTCTAATTTTAAACAAATCTAACCATGTGAATTTCTTAAGGAATGCTTCTTCTGAAGCTACCCACGCCAATGATGCCGCTGGAAAATAACCCCATTTAGTATCTTTGCCAAACCTTGATGAAGCATCAGCTCTATACGATGCATTTAAGATATACTTCGACTTATAATCATAAGAAAATTGTGCCGCAAAAGACAATAAGTTCGCTTTTTCGAAATTCGAATAGCCAGATAAATCTTGCTGAGGAATTCCTTGTACCACCTTTATATCGTCGGTTGGCACATTGTAACCTTGCACATAAGTTTTACGGCGTTGATCACTTTGGAACGACTGAACACCCACCAAATTAAAACTATGGTCTTTGTTCAAAATTTTGGTAAAAGTTAAAACGTTTGCCAAGTAGTAACTGAAATAACTTGATTTATCACTTGATGCGTATGATACTCCGTTGGCATCTAACTCTGCTGGCTGAAAACGATCTCTATTGTCTAAATTACCAGATAAAGAACCTTGCAATGAATATTGTAAACCTTTTACTATATCAACGTTAGTTTGACTATAAATACTCAGTTGATCAGTTTGATTAACATCTTTTAATTTATCATACTGTCCATAGTAAAAATCATAATCTTGTTCTGTTAATTTAACAAAAGAAGATGGCATGGAAGTAGCACTTACAGGAACAACCTCATCTCTACCTCTTCCCAAACCTCTTTTTCTAGCAGACCTTGATGCGGCTAAAATGATGTTTGTATTTACTGAAGGTGATAATTTAAAGTCGAAATTACTTCTGAAGGAATATCTTTGGAAACCTGTATTTCTTACAATCCCGTCCTCATCATAGTAGTTTAATGATAATCGATAATTTAATAAATCGTTCCCAGCAGATACGTTAACATCATAGTTGCTTATTCTACCAGACTTATAAAATAAATCTTGCCAATCTGTTGCGTTATTAAATGAAGTATTTAAACTATCCGATAAAATTTGAGGAATGTTAGCCATTTGGTCGTAAGTTCCATAAGCTCTCATCAAGTCTAATTTCTGTTGGCGTTCTTGTGAGCCAGCATAAGTTGTTTGTAATTCTGGTCTTTCAGTTATACCTGTATAATATGATAACCTAACAACTGGCTTTCCTGTTGCACCTCTTTTGGTTTTTATAATAATTACACCATTCGCACCACGTGAACCCCAAACTGCTGTAGCCGCCGCATCTTTTTGTACCACGATACTTTCTATATCGTTAGTGTTTATACCTGCTAAAAAATTAGAGCCAGTTGCCGATGAACCCTCCAAATCTGTTACAGAAAGCGGAATACCATCTATAATAAACAAAGGCGTACTTAATGTTCTTGCTAAATCTAAATTGTCTGCATTTAAGTCGCCAGAAATTGTAGAGTTACCCCTTACGGTGAAAGTATTTCTAACGCCTGGTTCTCCAGAAAAGTTCTGAATATTGATACCAGACACACGACCTTGTAGCAAACCTTCAAAACTGGGCGCAGGTAAATTCTGGATTTGAGCCGCATCTACAACTTGAATTGCCCCTGTAGCTTTACGCAGACTTTGCTTTTGGTAGCCTACAACTACAACCTCATCAAGTTTTGATAAATCTTCGCTTAAAGTGATGTTAAATGTTATAGTGTTATCAACTGCGACTTCTTTTTTTGTGTATCCAATCATCGAAAACACAAGAATGTCTGTTGTTTCTACCGAAATACTGAAACTACCGTCTGTCGCGGTAACCGTCCCTTGAGCAGTTTTGCCTTTTACCGAGATGCTAACGCCTGGCAATGGCCCTTGTTTGTCTTTAACAGTACCTCGTACTATTACAGGAGCTTTTATGCTTTTGATTTTTTGCTGTACTTTTAGGAAAGCAGTTGCAAAACCATTTATGCCTAGCGACATAAAAATTAACAAACATAATACGCCCTTAAAGAGTGTAGAATTACATTTCATAAATAGTTTTTTAGTTAAAATTGGTTAGTTGCGCTGTCAATTATTTTAATCAGCAACCTAATTTATTAACAATAGTATTAGCTAAAAAACACAAACGTTTGCGGAGATTAAAGAGAGTAGAGATGTGTTTTATGGGTAAAACAGCTCGTATAGCCATATTTCGTGCAACCAAAAGTTGTGACCAATTTATAAGCGTTATCACGACATAAACTTCAGGCAGAAACTCAACGCAAACGTTTGTTAATCAATGAATGTGGAAAGATGGAAAACTAATGAGATACAGGTTTTCTTAATACTTAAAAGTAATTTCTTTAAAGTTTAAAAATGTAGATAAAAACAGAATGTCTACTTTAAAATCGGAGCGAGCACCTTTTCCTTACCATCAATTTTTTGAGCATAAGTTAGGCCTAGTATTTTAGTAATTAATGGATAAACATTTACATTTTCAAATGCTGGTATTTTTAAGCCTTTTTTTAAATTAGGTCCCCAGGCGTAAAAGATTGCATGCATCTCAGGCGTTGAAGCTGGGAAACCATGTTGACCGATATCTGGTTTTATGCCATTAATGCTAAACACCTTCAGCAAATGCGGCACTAATAAAATATCTCCTACCCTGTTATATGTGTCTTCCTTCTTATTGTAATGCCAAGCTTTGGGAATATTTTTACTGAGATACACATCGTAATCTGCAGCTTCGGCTTTTAAGGCTTTATATGTAGGCTTAATGTATTGTTTGTTATTAGCGTAAACGTGTAAAAGGGCATTACCAGGTGGAACTTTAAAATGGTTTAAATCGATCGACTTTGGTAGTGGAATTGTGCTTTCTCTATCGATAGTTGCCATTCCGTGATCGGAAAGCACAACGAAATTTATAGCTAATCCGCTTGCTTTTGCCACATCAACCAATTTGCCAACTGCATCATCTAAAACTTGAACAGCAGCTCTTGTTTCCTCAGATTCTGGCTTGTAACTATGCGCCGCCTTGTCTACCTGCGGAAAATATAAAGCAATAAAATGTGGGCGCTTATCGTCAGGCAATTTTAGCCAATCTTTAACCACGTTAATTCTTCTATCGATAGGGATAATTTCGCTGTAATTAAAAAGGTAGGTTGGTTTTATCCCATCCATTGAAATTTCTGAACCTGGCCAATAAAATACGGCACTTAACATTTGCTGTTGTTCTGCTATTACCCAAAGCGGCTTACCTCCATACCAAGAGCTATCAGTAGCCATTTTTTTATCAGCTCTTCTGAAAACGAGATTGGTTTTCTTGTCATAAAAAATATTATCAACTACGCCGTGATGTGAGGGATATAAACCGGTAACAATGGTATAGTGATTTGGAAAAGTTAGTGAGGGGTAGGAAGGCTTCAAGTAATCTGCCTGCACCCCACTATCCCTTAACTTAATCAAGTTTTTAGCTTGATATTTTTCTGCCAGATCCCACCTAAAAGCATCTAAAGAAATTAAAATTACATAAGGCTTTTTTTGTTGTTCAACACTGTTATATCTATTAACCACTACTTTTTGCG
>SEDG01000529.1 GCA_004295885.1 Pedobacter sp.
ATTTTCTGCAAAACTACAGTTATAGATGGCGTTATTAATTCCATATCATGCACCCTACCCATAGGGATGTCTATAAAATCGCCGGCCTTCATTACTCTAGCATACCCAGCCACCGTAAATTTACACACTCCTTCTAAAACTAACATACTTTCTAATACATCTGGATGATTTTCTTCGCTAACGCCGGAAGTTGTAGTAACCACCATTTGCAGCACATCATCATCATTACGAAGCATATGAATTATCTTACCTGCTTGGACTGCTTCCATTTCTAAATTCCTGGCGAAATTTAACCAGTTTTTATAGCTCGAATAGGCGTTGATTATTGGTAAATCATCAGCGTTCATAACCTGCTCTTTCTGCAAATTTACTATATTATCTATTATTCTACCTCGTAACGCAGGCCTTGGACCATCAAAATTTAGAGCCAATGAATAGCTTTCGAAAGTGGCTTCAATTTCAGCAACCGTTTGAAGCAATTCTGGATGATTTTGAACTGCTTTCTCTATTTTAAGTTTCTCATAAACAGGTAAAGAATCTAAAACATAAAGCGCTAATGTTCCATTCTCTTGGTAGGTTACTGAATTCAAAGCAATAAATGGTTAGTGTCAATCTTTTTTTTAAATTAGTAAAACAATTTACCATTTAAAACAATAAATATAATACTTAAATCACAAGATAAAACTATATGGAATAAAGAAATTATCAACAAAAAAAGCGGAAACTCAAATTATTAACCAAGACATTATCTGAAAAAGCAAATTTTATCGTTAAATTCTCGCAAAAAGATTATTCAAATATTAAAAATTAAACCAACTTAAGCCATAAACAAAGTAAATAATACTAAAAGAGGCTTTACATAAAAAAATCCTTTGCTTTTTACAAACAAAGGATTTCTAAAGCTTACAAAAGCTATTTTATCTTCTAACTCTTGTAGGACTGTAAGCTATAAAATGATCTGCCCCTACTTGAGATTCTATGACTTGCTCTTTGAGATGAATTTTTGGATATTTAGTATTGAGGCGAGTTAACACTGCATCTGCAAAATCATCCATACTTTTTTTGTCCACTTCTACACTTACAGTTGGGTAATAATTATGTTCAATAGCTAATTTTTGCTCAAGTGAAACCTTTTCCAGTTTCCAGTTTTCTGAAGGCATTATTCCGTTTTCATCATTTGCATTATTTAAATGGAAAAGATATTCTGTTGCCATAAAGGCGATGCTGTTCGTTTTCATTAATATTTAATTATTTTTTAATGTAATGTGAGCCTAGTTTTGCTGCTGGTAAAAATTTGCTCACGATAGTTTCATTAGTTATGATTTGTTTTGGTAATGAAACCAAATAAGGCTAGTTTGGTATACTAACAATGGCAAAGGTAGTTATATAATCCTACCAAACTATAAACGAGAAAAATAAAGCAAATATTTTACAAACAAGAATATAAAGGCTCGTTATTCTCCAGGCTTAACTTCGCTTGTAGAAAAACTATTGCCACTTAACCTATACTTAATGGTTTTAATTAAAGTTGTTGTTTTGCCGCTATCTACATTTACAACCGGAACAGAGCGAAACAAGTCCCCATTTTTAACAAAAAACTTGTCATTACCTTCGTAGCCTTTTTTGAGATTATCTTTTAATCCAGGGAAACTTATTTTATCAAAACTTCCATTACTATATTCAAAAACGTTTAAATCGTTTACATTCTTCCTAACCATATACTGAACATATAATTCTGGATTTCCGTCGTTGTCTAAATCCATGTTCCAAGCATCAGCAATGATGCCCTTTCTTTCAACAGAGATAGATTTATAGTTGTTTTTTACGGAATCAGACATCAACAACAAATAACCCCCTAAGGTATCAACGCCTTTGCCCCAACTTACTACTTCGAAGTTGAAGCCTGGCTTGATTTCTATGTTTTTATAAAAAGGAAATGGATTTGACTCTTTAGTATCGCCTTTGGTAGCGGGTGCAGGAGTTGTTGGCTTGTCGCTGTTTGTACAAGCAGCTATGAATAAAACACTGGCTAAGGCACAACATCCTAATTTAATAGCTTTGATTAATTTCATTTTATGATGATTTTGTTTTTTGAACATTAAGAATTTGCAATCGTTAAGTTAAACTTAATTTCTATTGATTTACAATGGTTTTAAGGATTTTCTTTTGCCCTTGCGGTACCATCACTTTTATGGCGTTTTTATACTCAGTTGCATTTTCTGATGGACGATAATTATCTAATGTGTAAAAGATCTTAGCACCTGGCATAGGAGATTTTAATTCAACCGTTATATTTTCTCCATTGATTACTTTTTCTGTCTGTCCAATTGGCGTAGGCACCCAATAATTAGTATTGGTCTGATCTAACCTAGCCAAATGTAAAGGCAAACGTTCTTCCGTAAAGTTTTTAATGTCTTTTCTATCTACAGGACTCCAAGCGATTTCTGCTAAAGAAAATAATCTAGGCAAAAGCATGTATTCAACTTTCGCAGGTGTTTCCATGTACTCAGTCCAAATGTTTGCCTGCACACCAATTACATGCTTACGTTGATCAGCATTTAATTCTTTTGGAACAGGATCATAACCATAAACCTTTGTAAAATTAGATAGACCACCGATAGTTAATGGTTCGTCTGTTGAGGTAGATTGTTTATGATCAAAATATAAACCCGCAGAACCAGGCGTCATAATTACATCGTGATTTTGTTTTGCCGCTTCGATTCCCCCTGCTTCTCCTCTCCAAGACATCACTGTTGCATTTGGTGCTAAACCGCCCTCTAAAATCTCATCCCAGCCAATAATAGACCTGCCTTTGGAGTTAATGTATTTCTCCATTCTTTGGATAAAATAACT
>SEDG01000530.1 GCA_004295885.1 Pedobacter sp.
GTACCTTTCATAAATTTGTGAAAAGAGAATAATTCAAATAGTTTATTGTCCTTTTGTAGATTTTGAACTCGGAGAATCTTTCGCGGTAAGTTCTAAAGTTTGTCTAATGTGTTTATCTGCGCAATCTGCTTTCATCTGCAGGATTACTGGTCCTTTTTAAAAATTAGATTTACTACCTTAGAAAATCGAATAACAATTGATAGGAAAGTAAATAATGGAAAATAAATTCTCTTTAGAAGGAAAAGTAATCGTTGTAACAGGCGGAACAGGAATCATTGGAAAATCATTTATAAAAGGAATCGTAGAAGCAGGCGGAACAGTTGGGATTTTAGGAAGAAATGAGAAAGTTGCCAACGAAAGAGCCGATGAAGTAGTTAAAAACGGTGGTAAGGCAATTGCCTTAATTGCAGATGTGCTGGATGAAAAAGCGCTTGAACAAGCAAGAGATAAAGTTTTATCGGCTTTTGGCAGAATTGATGGATTAGTAAACGCAGCTGGCGGAAATATCCCCGAAGCAATTATCATGAAGGATGATGACATCTTCGGGATGAATGTAGATGGCATGCGCAAAGCGATGGAATTGAACCTTTGGGGAACTTTAATTCCGACTCAGATTTTCGGTAAAGCTATGTTAGCCGCTGGAACTGGAAGCATTGTTAATATCTCCTCTATGAGCTCGAAAAGAGTAATTACCAGAGTTTTGGGTTACAGTATGGGTAAGGCTGCCATCGACTGTTATACGCAATGGTTCGCCGTAGAGTTGGCTAATCGTTTTGGCGATAAGGTAAGGATGAATGCCATCGCCCCTGGCTTCTTTTTAACAGAACAAAACAGGGCTTTGTTAACCAAGACCGATGGTTCTTATACCGAACGCGGAAACTTGGTGATTCAACAAACTCCATTTAAACGTTTTGGCGATACGGATGAATTAATTGGTGCTTTGCAATGGTTATTGAGTGATGCTTCTGCTTTTGTAACGGGAACGGTAATTAATGTGGATGGCGGCTTTTTTGTGAATAGCGGAGTTTAAATACCTTTTGTCATTCAGAGCGACCTTGTCATTCAGAGCGAAGCAGGAATCTCCTTTAGATCTTATTCGTTCATAAAAAAACAATTTTTATGAACCACTTGGTCTTAAAATAAAAAAATCTAGGACTAATAAACATTAGCCTAGATTTTTAACCTTAATTGAGAGACATTAATTTACCACCAGCCCTTTACGTTATAAACCACAGCTTGCGGTTGGCGATTGGCATAAGCCATACCTAAACTATAAGCTGATTTAAGAACATCAGAATCTAATTGTTGCTGTTTAAATATAAACTGCCATTCTTTATTGTCTTTTTCTTTCACACCCTTTGCAATCTCGGCAACGAATTTTTTCACCTCGCCATAACAAGCAGCAGTAGGGTCTATCTGACTTAAAATGTCTCCTGCAGCAACAGCACCTTCATAATTTTGGCTGGCTGCCCAAACTGTTTTTGCTTCCATTAATTTGGTTTGACATATCTTATCTCTATGCTTTTTATAAATAGGGATAATGATAGACCTGGCTTTGTTGTAACAATCCTTGCTAATTTCTGGTATGCCTGATAACTTATAAAAAGCCTCCTCATATCTACCTTGACTAGCTAAACTTTGCGCATCACTAATAATAAAATCACATTTGGTATTGTAATATTTTAAAATCCTTGCCTTTCCAGACTCTATAAAAGTTTTAATGGCAGCATTGTTTGCACTGATGCCTTTTATTGCAGATATATAGGCTTTGGTTTCATTTTCGCCTACCCCTTTAACGCTTACTGATGTGCTCGAGAATTTTGTGCCATCAATGCCATCGCCGATATAAAGTGTAATGTCTAACGACAAAGCATGCATGGCAGGTGCTGTTGGAGTTATATTTTTAGACATGACACTCACGTTTGCGGTGATGATAAAACGCTCATTCATGGCGCTTCCACCCAAACCGCTTTCCGTAACAATTTGGCTCAGTTTATTAGACAAAATGCTCCTCGCCGAAACTGGCATATCATCTATTTGTTCTGGAACATAGGCCGCTAAGGTAATTCTTCCAAAATCATCTACCTTACCTTGGCTATTTTGAGCAAAAGCACCAAAAATTGGTGATAAGGC
>SEDG01000070.1 GCA_004295885.1 Pedobacter sp.
TTTAACGAATCAAACCTTTTAATGGTTTCGTCAGTATTTTGTATGTTTCCTTTTGAAGATGCACCGAATAAAATCGATTCCACATTAGGCAAATTACAAACGTATTCTAAGGCCTCTTTAGGAGGTATAGCTCCCGCAGCAAAAACTTGCATGGCAATTAACTTACACCTGTTTTGTGAAATCACATCTTCGTAGGCTTTAATACCTCCAGACATCCTAAAACCAATCTTATTGATAGATGCGCAAACTGTGGGATTTTCTATGCCATTTTTTTCCAACACATCTAATAGCATTGGTAGATTCATGGTAATGAAACCAGGTTCAGCTTTATGTTTTTCTTTTACGTGTTTGTAAAAGCCTACCAAAAGGTCTGTCATTCCTAGGCCCAATAACATATCAGTAATTACATTCTGCAAAAAGATCACTGGAGTATTAATCCCTTTAAACATTTTCATTTCAGCATCAACCAGCAACTCCATCATGGAAGTAAAATCCTTCTTAACAAACGCCAAACCGCCTTTTGCAAAGGTACTAAACAAGTTACCTGGCACATATTGTTTAATGGTACCTAAAATACCTAATTCTGTAACCGCATTTGCATATTTATGGGCGTAGGGCATGCAGGGATAGATCTTGAAATCTGCATATTTTGGGTTATCCTTGATCACTTTACAGATATCAGCAATCCGATCATGAGTAGTACACATAAAAGTATTGATGCCCTGAGCAATGGCCACATCCAGAACGTCTATAATCGCCTGGTTATCTTTAAACTTTATAGCTTGCGCCCTTGCTTTTTCGTCTGAACTATGGTTTACACCGAAAAATTGATTGTCGCCAAAAATTACTCTTTCCATTTTATTTCTTTAAAGAATCTGCTATTAATAAAGAGATTAATTCGTCTGTAGCCGTTGCACTTTCAAAAGAACTCTTCGTCTCTGTACGGTTCGTTTTAATACTGTCTATGAAGTGGTCAATCTGAGCCGAATATTCCTCGCCACGCAAATAATAATCCACACTTTCAGTTAAATCAGTAATGTATTTGGTGGTCCAACCTTTTGCAAAACCAGGCACCTTACTATCTTCAGTTAAATACACCTTAAGCTCCGTGGCATCAACAATAATTTTACCTTTTTTACCAAGTACCGTTAATTGAGTATTCATTTTACGATGGGTATCATCACTCCAGTTCACGGCTAATTGGCCCGACAAACCATTCTCAAGCGTCAAACTTGCATAAACTGCATCCTCAACGTCTTTAGAGAATATTTTCTTTAACTGCGTACCTGAAACGGCAGTTGGTTTACCTAGTACAAAATTAACCAAGTCGATGGTATGAGACGCATAGTCATATAAACAACCACCCCCTTGGTTTTTCTCTGAACGCCAAGTCCCCCCTTTTTCCTTCAACACTACTGGACCATAAGATTCGCCAATAAAATGATAAACCTCTCCCAAAATGTTTTGGCTCAGCAGACGTTTTACCTCGTTAAAGGTCCCAATAAAACGATTATGGTAACCTACCTGATTTACTTTATTTAATCTTTTTGCTTCTTCTGCTAACCTTTTACCGGCAACCGCTTCCAATGCAAATGGTTTCTCACAGAAAACATGTAGGTTATTTTTTAAGGCATATGATACCATTTCATCATGAAATTTAGTAGGTGAGGCAATTAAAATGCACTCCAACTCCATGGTATCAATCATTTTTTTGTAATCGCTGAAACACTCAAACTGTGTGTATTTTTTAAAAGCATCTATCACAAGCGAAGAAGCATCACAAACGGCTACTAACGCTACATCTGGATGGGCACCAAGTATGGCACAATGGGATATCCCCATTTTCCCCAATCCAATAATTCCAGTTCTTATCATTAATGTTTGTATTTAAATATTTATAAACCTAAGAATTCTATTTTCTAAATAAACCAATGTAACTATCGGTAATAGTTTCCCAATTAAATCTTCGCTTGATATCTTGAGCCCCAATTGTTGCCTTTTCTTTCACGATCGCAGGATTGGTCAACGCATATTCCAATTCATTTTTCAGTGACTCGGAATCACCTGACTTAAAAGTAGTCGCATTTTCGCCTGTAATAAAAAGGTTCTCTTTAATATCTGAGCAAATTAATGGCGTTCCCAAACCCATTACGGTTAAAATTACGGGAGAAAGACCTTCAATCAAAGAAGGCTGTACGTAAGCATAGGCATTACTCATCAAGATATTGGTATCGTCTCCGTAAACATATCCGGGAAATATTATTCGCTCATCAGTTACGTTTTTAACCGCTACCTCATAATCACTCGGGTTGGGAGAGCCTCCAATTAGCACTAGTTTTTTATCAGTACTTAACTGCTGAAAAGCTTCAGTTAATAAATGGATCCCTTTATCCGGTATAAACCTGCCTACAAAAAGAAAATATTCGCCCGGTTTAATACCCAGTTTGTTCAGGATATCTATATTTCTGGGCGGTTCGGCCACCTCAGACCCATAAGGAATAAAGTCATAGGTCTTAGCAAACTTTTCTTCAAAGTACTGTTTGGTAAATACATTATCAAACACAACCTTATTGGGTAACCAAGCGGTTAGGTAATTTGAAAAGATATAAAATAGTTTTCCATACCAAGGCCATTTGTCACGTTTCCAGTCCATCGCAAACTGGCTAACTACCACCCGTTTACCCGCCAGCCTTAAAAACAATGCCCATATGCTATTTGCACCGCTATGTAAATGGACTACATCCGCTGTATTATTAAAAATTACATCGAACGTTGCTTTTGCCGAATGTACTAGAGTATCAAAACCAGCTTTATTTACCGTTTTATAATATTTTAGTTTGATGCCTTCATATTCCTTATGCTGCTCGTCAAAATCATTAGGATAAATCCTGCTGTAAGCAAGCAATTGATGCCCCCGTTTTACAATTCGGGGATATAACTCAAATGCAAACTTATCAGAACCAGCAGCTCCAGCCTTAGGTGGTATAGACCTAAAACCACCAAATGCTGCAATTCTTAAATTTTCCATAGGGATGAGAGGTTCAATTTAAGTGTGATTAGCGTTATTTTTCATGGTGTTTTACTAAAACTTATCAGCTAAGTAATCTTTAAAGTACATATCTATGTATTGTTTTAAGGCATCACGCCAGTCTTGCATTACATTTAGGTTTCTTAACTCCAGCTTTTTATTTACTAAACGTTCGCAAGGCGGGCGTTGTGCAAAATACGTCTCCTTAAAATAATCAGAAGTTACATCATGGAAATTAACTTGATCTGCTAAACCAATCACGTTAACCAGTTCCTCAGCTACTTCGCGTCTGCTGGTTTGGCCTTTGCAAACTAGGTTATATAAGCCCCAATATTCCTTCTCGATGATCGCTTTAACGTTTCTTGCAAAATCGATCGTAAAAGTCGGCGTACCGTCCTTGTCATTTACAATGTATAAATCGCGTTTACCTTCTACCAATTGTTTAATCAATTTGTTGATAAACTTCTTGTCTTTATCTGGCCCACCACCCATCATCCAGCCTGCACGGCAAACCACATATTTGTGTGCATGTTCTATCACATACCTTTCGCCCATGTACTTCGAACGTGCATAGTGGCCAAGCGGATTCGGCATATCCCAATCATCATACAGGTCTTTTTTACCATCAAAAATCCCAGCTGTACTAATGTACAAGAGCGGTATGTTTAATTCGTTGGCAATATACACTGCGTTTTCTACTGCGATGGTATTAGTTAAATAAGTATCGTCAACGTTTAATTCACAAAACTCAAGATCAGTGTAGGCACCCAAATGGAAAAGATAATCTGGCTTAAAATCTGCCACGTCTTTTTTATAATTATCTGTTTCACGGAAATCTAAATAAGATAACCAATCTGTATTAACATCTTTATCAGTACACTTAATTTCGTACTCATCTTTGAATACCCTGTGAAATGCCTCTCCAAGCATACCGCCAGCACCAGCTATGTAAATTCTTTTTTTATTGGTCATTGATATTTAATTTATTTAAAACAGTAGTTAATTTATTCCAGTGATTCGAAGCATTAAAAATTTCTACCGCATGCTTCCTTGCGTTAGTGCCCAACTCCTTAGTCAACTCTTCATCATTCCAAAGTAATTGGATCTTCTGGCGCAGCGCTAAAACATCGCCCGCTTCAAACAATAATCCAGTTTTGCCATCAATTACCAGCTCAGGTATGCCTCCCATATTTGAGCCAATCACAGCTTTAGCAAACAAAAAACTCTCCGTAACCGAAAATGGAAAGTTCTCATACCATTCTGAGGGGCAAACAACAAACGCGGCATTTTTTGTTAATGAAAACACCGCATCTTTACGCTGGAAGCCCAAAAACTCGATGTTATCAATTTTTAAACCGTTAACATATTCAATTAGTGCGTCCAGTTCATTGCCTGAACCTGCAATTTTTAGCTTTATACCCGTTCCATTTACGGCATCAATTAAGGTTTTTACACCTTTAATCTTCTCAACTCTACCCACATATAATACATACCTATCCTTTGAATCCGCATCGACGCTATCGTCAAGTGGATGATCGCTGATATAGTTATCTATTAAATCAATATTATAACAATAGTTGGTTAAGAATAACTTTTCATTTGGAAACCCAAAAGCCTTGAATTTTTCTAACAAAAATTGCGAGGGGCATAAAAAGGCATCCACCTTCTCATAAGTTTTTGTTTGGTGATAAAAGTAAGCATCTAATGCCGCTAGTGAACTGGCTGCAAAAGATTCTTTTTTGCACTTATTGGTGGCACAGTGATAAAAATTGCCTGTCATGCATTTCTCACAAACCACACCATTAGAAACAAAAGAATTCTCTGGGCAGATGATTTTGTAATCATGCAGCGTCCATAGAATTTTAATTCCCTTTTTCTTTAACTTCCATATAATTGCAGGCGTAATGTAATGATGAATGTTATGCAAGTGAGCAAATTCAAAGTCATGGGCTGCTAAAATCTCCTCTAACTTGTTTAACGCAGGTAAAGAAACAATTGAATCTTTAACCACCTTTAAACCATTGATTAAATTTTTTTTCCCATTAAGCACTTTAAAGTCTTCTGTAGCGACAAAATTATTGGTATAAATCGTCTCCACGTTCCTTTCATTTTGCCTGCTAAAAGGAATTACCTCATAACCCTTTTGCTCATATAACTGCTTAACATTGTCAAGGTAGGTCCAGTCTCCACCAGATGGGTACCAAGCCCATGATACCATCAAAACCTTCATTAAGTAATTCTTAGTCTTATTACGCCCTTTATCAAATTCATTGTTTAAACAAACATTAAATTGCTACGAATTTACGAAATGATTTCAGCTTTTGCTCTAATTTTTTCTTATTAAAATAGATATTTTGAAACACAAAGTTTAATAGTGGGTACTCTGTACTAAATCCGTGCAAATAAATCAGTGGTTTAACTGCTGTATTTTGTGAAAAAAAGATATTTGAGAATTTAAAGTCCTTAAACACCCACGGTGGTTGGTTTATATTGGGTATTTGGGTAGGGATAGTCGACAACCTTTCACCTCGAATATCAAGAAACCTAATAATTGGCGTGTCAAAATAGACATTGCTGATGCTCACATTTTGAACAGTGGTTCTATCATTTGCCTTTTGATGATTCATGGCATTAATAAACCCAATATTCCCCTCAGAATCATAGCCTTCATCATATAGCACATCACAGTTAGATATGGCAATATTACTCATCGAATGTGGCCGCCATCCAAATTGAACTACACTGCCTTGTAACTGCCAAAAGTTACAATTGTTGATTACAAGGTTAGAGGCATATATAACTATTGCATCATCATTTACCCTTAAAAAACAGTTGTTAATAGTGTTGCCTATCCCAATAATGGTAATGCCATCGTTATTAAATCTGAAACCGCAAATTTTAACATTCTCAATTAAAGAATTCTCTGCATTAAGTTCAATATTATAGCCCGTCGACTCTATAATTGTAATCCCCTCTATCAAATGTCTTTCGCCTCCCTTAATATTTATCGGCAAGTACCAGTTTTTATTATTATCATCAATCACACCAAATTTAGAAGGATAATGATATGGATAGCCTTCATTCGAGATAATGCCACGTCCATTTATTTTTATCTGATTAGCACTCCTATTTAGGTAGCCTATAACATATGCACCGCCTTCGATATAGACTTGTTTTATGTTGGAGGGAATATCCCAATATCCAATATCATATATGCCCGGCTTGAAATAGACAGTATTTTTGCTTGCATCAAGCTGGGCTAAACCATAAGTTTCTGTTACTTCATAGGTATTACTTGAACGATTTGGAATATTCTCAATCTTTTCTAAAGTATCAGCAAAAATGATGAGCGGATTCTTACGTTTAGCGTCGTCATCAAACTCAATAGCTAATTTTGAAGCTTTACTCAGCTTAAAAGTTAATTTTCGATTTCTATCTTGGGCAATTATTTTACCAGTAAGTATCCCTAACCTATTTGGTTTAATTACCGCCTTAGAAGCAGATGAATTAAGTTTAATTACTTCTATAGTTACAATTCCAGAAAACGAAAAAGTTACAAAATGCAGGTTCGTATTTTGTTGACGACCCCATTCTCTACTTAATCCATTGCCTGCTTTTGTCTTATACACAAAGGCCTTCTTTTTTTGCCCGTTTTGAGTTATAGAAATAAGATAAATATCAGACTCTTTCTTGAAGCCCTTTTTAGGGCTCGGGTACACCACTAATGTTTGACCAATTACTACATTAGCAGCAAACAAAAAGCAGATAAATATGATTAATTTCATCTAATAGATTTAAGGTGAATATCTACTTGGAGTGGCTAAGTCATTAGTGAATCCTCAATATGCTGAAACAGTTTTAAATAATTAGCATTCATCTTTGTGATATCAAATTCATTGACAACAAATGCTCTAATATTTTCACGATTAAAATCTTTAGCTAAAGCTAAATGCCACTTTTGAGCAATATCTATTGGGTCGCTAGGTTTGGAAAGACTTCCATTGTTTTCGTTTATCATTTCATTTGCACCACCAATATTGGTAAGCACTGCTGGAAGGCCGCATGACATTGCTTCTAACGCAGCCAAGGAGAATGTCTCCACACTATGCGATGTCAGCGTAAAAAGATCTGCACATGACAAGTATTGATTTACCGCCTCATTAAATCCAACAAATACGATATAATCCGTTAATTCGAGTTCCCTGCTCAGGTTTTCCAACCCCTTTTTTATGTTTTGATCTCCATCACCAACGAATATCAATTTTGGTTTGTAAGCGTACACCTGATGGAAATAAGATAAAGCCCTAATAGCTGTTTCATGATCCTTTTCTATCCTTATACCTGCAACCTTAATAATTAGCAGATCTTCTCTAGAGGATGCTAAAAGGGATTCTCTAAGCCTAATTCTCTCCTCGCCATTTGATATGATAAATTTTCCTGTGTCTATGCCATTATAAATAAGCGTTCTTTTACATGCTGAATTAAGCAAAAATCTTGATGATATATACTTTTCTTGATTTTTAGAAATAAAGACTACCCAATCTGCTTTACGTAAAAACCTTGATGCCAAAAAATTAACCAAATAATCTGTTTTCTTTTTAGGTATAGTGATATGCAGGTTAACTACTATTTTGAAATTAAGCTTTTTATGGCTTCTCAACATAGACATGTAAAGCTGGGCAAAAAAGTCAATGCAAAATATATATTCTACATTTCTACTTTCAAACATTACCTTAATCGATTCGAAAGCGGAAAAATCAAATTTGCTTTTTCTGGAAAAGTGAAAGATTTCCACTTTCTCTGAAAGTTCCAAAAATTGATAATCGTGTTTGGGGCCAAGGGAGATAACTATGACATTATAACCTTCATCAATAAGGTGGTTTACGATGCTCGCAGCAACCCTTTCAGCGCCTCCCTTGCCTATTTCAGGAAAAACAATGATAAAATTTCGTTTCATTATATCTTACTTTATATATCCGAAGTTATGTCAAGGCTAAAATCTGCATTTTATGCTTTAACCAATTTCTGAAGCTGCTGATAAATCCAGGCTGTTATTGAATACAATTGTAGCATTATTCTAGTTGTGTCATTGAAAAATCAACATACCCAATCACACTAAATTAAGCCATGGTATATTTCGACCAACTTTTCTATGTTATTTTTAAGGGTGTTTACAGTGGGGACGAAGAACTCGTTGGGCTTATCATCTTCCTTAGTCAAACTTCTCAGAATTTCATCTAGCATTTCAGGAGAATTTACGGGATATACATAGCCATTAACTCCATCAATAACTGGTTCGAACAAACCACCAACTTTTGTAACCAAAACCTTTTTCTTAAAAGCAAAAGCAGTCATAACAACACCACTTTGGGTTGCATCTTTATAAGGACAGATTACGAAATCTATCTTAGACATTAAATCTACCAATTCACCGTTCTTTACAAATCTATTTATGATTATTAACCGTTTTCCTATCTCATCTTTTAGCCTCGTCGGGATTTCGCTTTTAATATCGCCCTTGCCTGCAATAATAAGGTTTAGGTGTGGGTTATCTTTATAAGTTCTCTCAAATGAAGCTAAAAGGTTATCAACTCCTTTATATGCCGAAATTCTCCCAAAAAACATCAAAGTTATGCCTTTAGGATTTGCCACTATACCTACCCTCTTTGATGGAATCTTTGAATAAAAATAATAAGGGGTAAGGGATAGTTTATGTAGAGTGTGTTTTTCTCCATAAATTTCCTGAAATTTTATTCTGCTATAGTCTGAGAACACAATAAATGCTTTCATAATAGGAAAAAGGCACTTTCTTGCAAAGGACATTTTCCAACTACCCTCTCCAGAATGTGGCTCTGGATCATGAATATTTGTTATAATATTTTTGCATTTAAGAAATAGCCGCATTGATATGAGCTGCAAATTTATGTCGTCAAAATGAATGATCGAGGGATTAACAAGATTTATCGCCATAGCCAATTTGCGGCAACTTTGAAAAGTTGGAAAGCTTAAATTCTTGTGAGGAAACAAGATAAAATTAAATGATTGACAACCATCCGCATATTCCTTGAATAAATTATAGTTTTCTATAATTCCTTCAAGTTGTTCCAATTTAATTATTTCTCCAGTTTGATATGAATATTTATCAATATCTAATATTGCCGTTTTCAAGAAGATATCATTAAGCACCACATATACGTGAAGATTAACACCCTTTTTTAATTCTCCAATATATTCTATTGAAAAATCAAGAAATGGTGACCAAGTGATATACGCTACGCTCATCATAGTGGTTTATATCTTTTCATTAAGGTCTTAGTATAACTCGGGTGCATCATTTCAAAGGTTTTACCACTGCTTTCAGCATCAATCAACATTAAATCTAATGAATCTCCGTGAGCGCTGAGTACATATTTCTCAGGGTTATCTTTTGGCACTAATGTATCAAAAAAAGCAGGATGAAGCTTTTGAAGTTCTGGCACAAGATCATTGTAAAAATGCTTATCTGAATTTTTCCAGAAGAGTTTATCATCAGGAGATCGTCCATCAAAACCCCAAAGATGAATATGATTAGATAAATAAGAAGATAGAGGAAGTAGTAAAGAGTTTAAAACATTACCAACATCTGGTAATTCAAATCGATCTTCAATTAGATTATTAAATGTAATGGTTTCGCCTACCGGAATAGGTAGCATTCTGTCATGGAACTCCGGAAATACCTTTTTTAGAAAAGGCCAATAATATTCTTGAAACAGAAAATAAGTCTCAGTTTCTTCCAATCTCTTCGCTAAATCTCTTCTAAAAGACTTTGCAAATTCAGAATTGCCATAGTGGTAGATTGCGTCACCCGCTACAATAAAATGTGGATTAATGTGGTTCCAGAGTTCCTTATCCTTAACAATCGTATTGCTAACAATTCTAATGCCATCACTCCAGTCTCTGTCTATAGCCTTTTCTAATGAAGGGCCAGTCCCAAGTATGTAAGTTTTGTCAAATTGTGTTTGAAGATTGCTCTTAATATCAGCCAATTTACTTCTAATATTTATGCGATTAGCGATGCGTTCTTTTTCTTCCATCTTCGCCAAAAGCTTATGATAATCCCACCCGTCCAAATAATTGTCGTTATAGTCAAGATTAAAGATTGAACCATACTTTATTTTCCCTACTAACCGAGAAACTTTGTAACCAACGCAAATGATTAGTTTATAATTGAACTTGTCAGCTAATGACAAACTATGTTTTTGATCAATTTTAATGTCTTGGTCAAAAAATCTAAGTCGCATTTTTACATTATCTACAACAGATTGATTATCCAAACTCGATACAAGTATTATAGTTCTAACCTGGGTATCATTTTTAAACAAAGTAGATCTAATTAAAAAAAGTGCTTTTTTTATAATATTTTTCATATTTTGAAGGATAAAAAGGCAATAATATAGATCAAGAAAATTAATAATGGGATGAATGATGTTTTCATTTCAAAGTTGATAAATTTAACCTCCATTGAATCATATGAAAATTTTGCTGCATACCAGGCGTAAAAACCTAAATAGCCTATTAGCATACCAACTGGAACAGCATAAACACCAATGTACCTTCCAAGAACTAAACTCGATATTATATATAAAATTCCTGAAATTCCATCGGCAATATGAGAAATAATATGGTTTGTAGACATATAAACTTGAATATGCATCGCACCAAATCGATGGACAAAAAATGCAAAACTAATTAATATCCAAAGTGGTTGAGACAAGAATTTTACCTCACTATTGATCATTGTTAAAACTGTATTAAAAAAAACTCCTACAATCACAACACCGATTACGAATACCAAATGACTTAGGAACATACTACGGCGGACCATTTTTACTAAGCCGTCAAGATCATTTTTTACTCTCAAAATAGCGAGCATTGGAATTTTACTGTAAAACGGAGCCATAGAAATTTCTTTTATTTGATTGATTATTCTAAAAGCCAAGAGGTAGGCTGCTACAGCATTACTATCTCCAATTTGTGCATAAACTATGCCTGTAAGATTTGTCAAACCAACAGACATTAATCCAGATAAACCAGAGCGCCACGCTGGTTTCCATATTTTCAAAAAGATAATTTTATCAAATGGAAGCTTTTTTGAGACCTTGTTATAAAGACCTCCATCTACGTTTCTGCATAAATACCAGTCCCTAATCGTATTAATTAATATCCAAAGTTGGTTTACAATAATTAAATTTAATAAGGTTGGGCTCCACATCAATACTAAAATACTACACAATATACTGCCTAAGGAAGTAAGAGTTTCTATTCTTCTAACTAGCGCTATTTTGAATAAGCCTTCCAAAAAATTTAAATATATTTTCCCATAAAAGCTTAAACATGTTATTACTACCACTATAGCCCATGAGTACCATGCCTCTTTGTAGTTTGAGGCATCGTTAATAGGCTTAAGCATTGACCACGAACCAAGGGTGATCATCAAGACAAATAACACGCCAGTTAACCAGACGTAGATATATTTCATATTTGACACAATGCTGTTGAGTAACGAACGGTTTGGCAAATAATTTTTTACAGCATTTGAATCGTTAGTAGAATTGAAGTTATCAATGTCTTTAGAACCTGTAAACGCATAAGAAATAAGCCTAGAAAAAGTCTGTCGAAAGCCAAAATCTGCTATACTTTGCAATGATATTATCGTAAAAAACAAGTACCATAACACAATATCGCCTGGTGAAAATTTATTTAATATGAGTGGGAGTATCCCGAATAAAGACAATGCTTTTGTCGAATAACTTAACCAAGTCATAAGAGTAGGGGAGTTAAATATCTTACTCCACATATCAAACAATATTTTTAGAAACTGGCTTCATAGAACTTAAGGCAAACAACAGGCAAAGCACAAACAGATACACAATAATTACGTTCTGATAATAAAATCCAATGAAAGATTCAGTGCTACCTATTAAAATTAGGTAGATAAGCATTGCGGAAGAGATTGTATATAATTTATAATTGACATTCCAATTCTTGATTAAACCTTTGATGCCAACTACTAACAAACTTATAAATGATAATAGAGTCAAAATTCCATAATCAAGTATCATAGCAATCAAGGAGTTATGTGGATGGAGCAAAACTTTACCCGCTGAATCTTCTAATCCTTCAAAAAGTATCGTTAATGAAATCAATGAATCACTCCTGTATATCCCACCTTCTCCCAAACCGAAAAAAGTAAGTGTTGTACCATTTACAAAGTCGTTACCAACCAAGCCCCAAATAATGAATCTAGCATTTCCTGAAGCGATATCATTACCGTCTCTGGATACATTAGTAAAAAAACTAGATGAAGCAATTTGAGGAAGTAATAACACAAGGAGTATAGGCGCAAATATTAGAACAATTGGAAGTAGTTTTAATGAGATGAATCTTCTCCTATTATTCATTAAAACACTTAAAATAATGGAAATTAATGCAAATATAATTGCCCCCCTTGAATCAGTCAACACTGCAATTATAAAAAATACAACAATGTATATTATGCTAGTTTTTGGTTTGAAAACTTTAAAATAAAAACATAATAATGCCACAGCAAGAGAAAACCCATTTACTACACCATAACTATTAATTCCGCTAACAAGGAACATTTTAGTCCTATTTATTGGAAGGCCCATAAGTTGAGCAAGTACCGATGGTATTTCAGAAACTTCATTACCTATACCAACAATATAGAAGAAGATATTTAGGCAACCAAAAACAAAAAAAGGAAATAGTATTAGCTTCAGAATTCGCCTATAAGATTCGTCAGAAATAAGAGCCGTTAGGATATAAATCGTATTAAAATAGAAAACAAAAAGTGTAAGAAATTTATATGCAACCGCTAGCGTTGTTTGATCTGGAAGATTAGTTCGTAAAATAGCAATGCTAACTAGACACACAAAACCTAATAATAGTTGAGATTTATAGACTGCACGTTTTAGTCCATTAAAATCAACAGAAGCTATATAAACCAACAAGCAAAAAGAAAATGAAAGTGGAACGATTAACTTAATTTTATCAAGAAAATTAGCACTCAAACAAACATAAGAAATAATACATATCATATACAATCTATATATTATTAAATGTTTTGCTTTCATAATCTCAAATTTTGTTTTATTTAGAAAAATCTATGTGTACAGAAAAATTATTCTAAGTCTTTCAAAACATTACTAATTCCACCGTCTATGTTTAAGTTGGCACCATTGATAAAGCCCAATTTATCTTCAGCTAAAAGCAAGGCCAATTGCGACACTTCTTGTGGTTTACCAATGCGTTGACTTGGGTGTATTTCGTTCAATAATTGCACTTTTGCCTCATCGTTGTCAAACCCATCCCTTAACATTTGGGTATCAATGGCTGCTGGGCTAATGGCGTTGACCCTTACTCTTCCTTGTAAATCAACTGACATGGCTTTTGTTAAACCTACCAAGGCGCTTTTAGAGCTGGCATAGGCCACAAAGCGTTTTTTAGTCAATTGATGGTGGATGCTAGCGATATTGATGATAGAACCCATTGATTTCTCTAATCGCGACAAGAAAAATTGACTTAACATTAAAGGTCCCGTTAGGTTTACGTTTAAGGTTTGGTTCCAATCTTCTAATTTAACTTCAGCAACACTACCGAGTATTTGTACTGCCGCGTTATTGATCAATAAAAAAAGTTCGGGAACTTCTGCGTCAAAAACGGTTTCCATCTCTTTTTTATAAGCCTCATTTGAGCAATATTGATGTAAATCAAATTTAAAAAACTGATCACAATGGGGCATCTTCGCCTCCCTTACATCTAGGCCTACCACATGGTAGTTGTTTTCCTTAAAGGTTTTGGCCAACTGGCTTCCTATACCACCTAAAACACCCGTGATGACTACTGTTTTTTTATCCATTATTTGATATCTAAAAAGCCGAATAATATTTCAACTGCCCTATGGCTTGCCCTGATCACTGCTTCCTTGGTATTTGAACCATTGTGTGTACCGAATATACATTGCTCAAAAGTCCTTAATTCACTATCAGCAGGAAGAGGTTCTATTTCAAAAACATCTAATCCTGCAGCGCTCACTTTTCCAGATTTTAAGGCTTGTATTAAAGCGGGCTCATCAATCAATGGGCCACGTGCCACATTGATCACTTTAACACCATCTTTCATTTGAGCAATGGTTTCCGCATTGATCATGTGGTAACTTGAAGGTGTTAAGGCGCAAGTAATGATTACAAAATCTGCTGCCCCTAGTTCTTCAGGAAAAGGGAGGACTTGGTTTACCCCTGCTTGTGCTGCATTTAGGTTGGTGAATGGATCATAGGCATTAATTTTTACATCAAATCCTTTTAATCTTCTCGCTACGGCTAAACCTATATCACCCAGACCAATTAGGGCTACTGTTTTATCAACTGTAGACATGCCTGGAGGTTTAATCCAGTTTCCTTTACGTACCTCGCGATCTACTTTATAGCTTTCCCTTAATAATCCTGTAAAGTAAGCCAGTGCCATGTCTGCCACTTCATTGCCAAACATCCTTGGTGTATTCTGAATGGGAATGCCTAATTTCTCACAGGCTTTAAAGTCTACATTATCTACCCCAACTCCCCATTTAACGGCTGCTCTTAATTTACCATTTTTACCAGCGGTAAAAACACGTTCCGTAGCCGGATCATCACCAATAATCCATGCATCAACCGTTGGAACAAGCTCAATCAGCTCCTCCTCTGTTAATACCTGCACCACAT
>SEDG01000531.1 GCA_004295885.1 Pedobacter sp.
GTTTCAAATCCGTTTTTAGCGCCATCAATAAAGGCATCAAAAACATCAATTTTCTTATAAATGCCGCCTAATACGATTAGTAGTATAACCAATAAAATTAAACCATTACTCAATAGTCCAGAGAATGATTTAATGCCGTCAGCATTTAATGACGTGATGTAAAATACAATCCCAGCAATTAGAATAGAAAGACTTAAAATCCAACCAATAATAACTGGTTGTAATAGATTGATTTTTTGTTTAAACGACACAATTAACATTGCGGTTATCGTTCCAACAAAGGTTACGATTAAACAAGGGATAAAAATATCAGTTGGGTCGCTTGCATTTTTTGATGCCCGTAATGCAATTACACTAACAGGAATAAGGTTCAAACCAGCTGCATGCAAACATAAGAACATAATTTGCGAGTTGCTAGCAGTATCCTTATTTGGATTAAGCTCTTGTAAACTTTCCATTGCCTTTAACCCAAAGGGTGTTGCTGCATTGTCTAACCCTAAAAGATTAGCAGAAAAATTCATAATCATGTGCCCCATTGATGGGTGTCCCTTCGGAATTTCAGGAAATAACTTAGAAAAGAATGGACCGACAATTCTAGATAATAAACGAATGCCGCCAGCTCGTTCAGCAATGCTCATTAAGCCCATAAAAAAGGTCAAAATCCCTATCAACTTTAAACAAAGCTCTACGGCTGTCCAACAGGTTTCGATTATTCCATTTACTCCAGTCAAATTGGTAGGGTCATCTGCTTTGCCCACAACCATCCAGCTTAAAATTTCAGTTTCACCAAAAAAGAAACATTTAACACAGGCAACTACAATTGCCACAATGATAAACCCAGACCAAATTCTACTTAATGCCATTCGTTTTTATTTTGATGTTGAAATTAGGATTTTTTAAAGCAATTTCCCATTTTGGAAAGATAAAATCGTCTTTTCTTCGGGATAGAAAAATAGTTTTTTAAATCCTGTTTTTTATAAGTCTTACTAGCAATAGAAATTAATCCCGATAGGATGGAAGCAAAGTAATATTTTCTAATCTCTTGCTTTTCGAAATCAGTTTGATAACCACCAGCTTCAATTAAAATAGTTGATGTGCCTGCTTTTTGGAAATTATCGCCAAATGCCCGAGGTTCAAATTCGTCATCAAACAAGCCAATGTGTTGCTTTAAGTATTCATCCAAATCCTTAAACATATCAGCAATAACGAGCATTGCATTTTTTCTAATTTCATTGATGGTTAATTCTTCATCAATAGCAGGAGCAAGAAAAGATAAGGTTGCAGGTTTCAAGGTTTTGGTAACGCTCCACAACGTCATTTGGTCGTGCAGGTTAAATCCAAAATCAAAACAGGGCCATTGTCCCAGTTGCTTCATCGCCATGCATTTGGCTCCAAAGCATAATTTTTGTTTTGCCTGTTCCCCAGCTAACAAGGTTGATGCTTTTACCGTTTACAGATTTGCCTAACTCGCTAATTTCAAAAGTCGATGGAAGTTCTGTCAACAATTCAGCAATATCTTTATGCTTAAAAAAGCGGTCTTTCAACCGCTTTTCTTTAAATAAATCGTAATTATCAATTATTGACTTTGTCATCCTATTGCTAACTGAAAACTGTTAACTACAAACTGTTTATGGTTTCTCATCAGTTAATTCAAAACCCCAAGTTCTGCCTTTTTCAGTTGCAGGAACACCACTTACCATCCAAACTGGAGCCTTTGCACCTTTTAAATAGTAATCAAAAAACTGTTGTTCTCTAATTTGAATATCCTTTCTATTTTGACGTTGAACTAAGTTATGTGCTTCATTATTATAGTTTAACAACCAAACTGGTTTGCCTAAACGTTTTAAGCCAGTAAACATCTCGATTCCTTGATACCAAGGCACAGCTCCATCTGCATCGTTACTCATGATAACAACAGGAGTTTTTACTTTTGGTAAATTAAATAATGGAGAGTTCTCGATGTATAATTCTGGTTTTTCCCATAAGGTTGCGCCAATTCTACTTTGTGTTTTTTCATATTGAAACTGTCTATTCATTCCACTTTCCCAACGGATACCGCCATATGCAGAAGTCATGTTCACTACTGGAGCACCAGCCCAAGCAGCAGCGTACATATTAGTTGCAGTAATTAAATGTGCAACTTGATAACCACCCCAACTTTGACCTTGAATACCTATTTTACTTCCATCAACCCAAGCATTTTGCTTTAAGCTTTCTACGCCGGAATTAATAAATTCCTCGGCAGATTTACCAGGGTGACCAGTTTCATAACTAATGTCTGGTGCAAACACCAAATAACCATTGCTCACAAAGAATGGAATATTTAAGCGAGATGGAGTAGGAGACGGTGCATTATAAGAATATAAACCTTCTGATAGCTTTTCGTAGAAATAAACAATCATCGGGTATTTTTTACTTGGGTCGAAGTTTTCTGGTTTGTATAAAATACCTTCAGATTTGTAACCTTTTGGTGTAGTCCATTTTACCAATTCTGCTGTTCCCCAGTTGTAATTAGCTTGTTGTGGATTGGTGCTGCTTAATTTCAATGCAGTTTTTAAATTATCCTTAGAAACATAAACATCTGGCGATACTGTGTAACTTCCTTTATCAAAAAGGATAACATCAGCATTTTTTGCTTTAACCAAATTAGAATATTTAAAAGGTGCCATAATTACTAATTCTGGTGCTTTGCTATCATTAATCGCTTTGCGATAAAAACCATTTTGTTTATTGGTATTGTTAAATGCATCTAACCATAAAACATCTTTTTTAGTAAAAAACCTAAAATCTGGGTCAAGTCTTTGCGCCCTAAAAGTTAAGTTATTTGCCCTGCCAAAACCAGCAGTAATATTTTTCGGTGCAGTTTTTCCATCTGGAGCAAATTGCCAAATATCATAACGGTCATATAATAGAACAGCTTTGTCTTCTTCCATCCAACCTGCTATACCATAGCTACTTGGTTCGTCAGGCACATCATTTTCTTCATCGTAAAATTTAACCTGCATTCCCTCGTTTAAAACTGTTGTTTTACCAGTAGCAACTTGGTAGGTTTTCCATAACATTTTTATCTTGTCATAATAAATCACATAATTGCCATCAGGCGATGCCGAAGCATTTCCATCTAAACTTTCGATGATTTTTTTACGGAGGTTGTGTCTTTTGCTTTTTTGATGGGAGCAATGCCGAAGAATATCTTATTTCCATCTTTGCTGAAATTTACCCTTCCATCTCCACTTACCGCAAATTTTTCAGGCATACCAGTCATGTCATTATCAACTAAAATCTGAGCAGTATCTAAAGTGATAGAGTTATAGTAAAGGTTGTAATCTTTTATTTCTTGTTTTTCTGGACTAGTTTCTCCCAAAAATGCTAAACGCTCTCCTTCTTCATCAAAAACAAAATTTTTAAAGTTTCCTTTGACTTTAACTAATGTTTTTAGAACGCCAGTTTCGTTATTCAATAAAAACACCCCTTGTTTTGCATCCTTATCTTTTTTAGAACCAGAACAAGCAAAAACTAATAGCTTTCCATTCTTGCTAAAAGCATAATCGGTTACGTACTTATAGGTTCGTTCGATGCCAGTTGTTAAGTTTTTTATGATTAAATCTGTCCCTTCTTTTGATGCTGCACCAGCAGGTTCATCATCAGCAAAAAGATAATCTTCAGCATCATTTTTTGGTCTTGCGCCTCCAGCACCTGGAGTTGCAGACTTTTTAGAAGTATCTGGTGCTTTTTCTAAATTGTAAGCTAAAATCGAAGCCCCATTTTCAGGAAATTTGAAAGATTTAACTCGAGGAATTTTAGTTACTGCTAAAGTGGTTAGGTTAGCAATACCTAAAGTATCTTTTGTCATTTCATCTGGTTTTTTCTTCTTGATTTTAGCTAATCGAGTATCCTTAAATAATGGTTTAATAGAGAATGCTGCAAATTTTGAATCAGGGCTAAATAATGAAGATGATGAACCACCTCCAAAACCACCACCAAAGCCAGCACCACCACCGCTTGGTGCAGCGCCTCTTGAAATTTTAATTTTTTGAGCGTTTAAGCTGTTTTGGAAGTATAAATTGGCATCGCCTTCTTGTACACTAACGCCATAAGCTACCCAAAGTCCATCGTTTGATACTTGTTTGGTTCCTATGCTTTCCCAGCTATCATAAACTGTATGGTCTAATGGTTTTTTTTGTGCAAACGCAACACTTGCAAATAATAATAAGAAAAAGGTTAATTTTTTCTGCATTGTTAATATGGTTTTAAGGTTTGGTTTATTAGATGCTTAAAAATTGCAAATTTTAGTGAGAATTTAGCTATATGTACGCCAATTTTTACAATAAGTAGCAGTTTTTAGTTTGACAGGCAAAGGCTATGGCATTATTAAGGTTAATTCTGGCTTTGCATTAGATTTCAATAATTGTCCTTCGACA
>SEDG01000532.1 GCA_004295885.1 Pedobacter sp.
TAGTTTGCTTGTGCCCTCTGTTAATGGCTCAAATTCTAAGAACTCTAATTGAGCTGGGAACGGTGTGTTTTCCATTTCAAAAGTTCTAGTTATTCTCTGATTGGGAACAAAATCATGAATTACCCCATTGGCCCTAAACACTACTATCCCTTGTTGATTTGAGGTTTCGAATTGCCAAGAACCGTGTTTTTTGTTTTCAAGTTTCAACACTTTGGTGCCCATCCATTGCTCAACAATCTCTGGTTCTACGTAAGCTTTAAAGAGTAGTTCCAAGGGTAAATCAAATTCTCTGGTGATTACGATTTCTTGTTTGCCATCTTCTGCGTTGATTTTTGTTTTTAGTTCCATAGCTCTATTTTGATTTATAGTTTTTCATTACATCTTCCAATTTATTAAACTTGCCATCCCACATTCTGGCAAAAGGGAGTAACCACTCTGCTATCTCTTTCATTTTATTTGGATTAAAGTGATAAGAAATTTCCCGTCCTCTTTGCTCTTGACGCAAAAGTTCGCATTCTGTTAAAATTTGGATGTGTTTTGAAATGGTTGGTCTAGCTGTATCGAAATTAGCTGCTATTGCACCAGCTGTCATAGATTGGGATGCCAATAGGAGTAAAATTGCCCTTCTGGTTGGGTCTGCTATGGCCTGAAAAACATCTCTTCTTAAATTCATTATGTAGCTATTTGACTACAAATATATATGAAGTCATTTGACTACGCAAATTTATTTGGATTTTTTAAAGCTTCATGTTTTGGAATGCTGCCTTTGTTATTTAAACCCGACATGAGCGGAAATCTTTTTTTGACTTTTATATTCATCGAATGACTTATTAGAAAGCACAAAAAAGATTGTAGCGTTTGGCGGGGCTTCAGTTGCGATGAAATGCTGCCCGTGTTTTTCAAAAAATTAAAAAGATGCCATTAGTAAAAAGCAGAGCACCTTAAGCCGTTATACTTTTTAGTTCTTGTACTGTTTGCCCAATACTTTTCGTAGCCAATGCTGCCTTCTGTTGTGCCGCTTGTATTGGTGTAATTGATTTTAGAAGTAGTGGCATCATGACTTACGCCAAATCTTATTTTTTCAGTGTCTCTGCGTTGCAGAAAAACATCTACAATGAGCGAAAGGACAAAGGCATCTGAACCACCTTGTTGGTTGGTTCGGTACCATGCACCTGCATTAAAACCTCGGTATTTAAATTGCGCACCAGCACTAACGGAGCTTACATTGCCTTGTTTGTAATAAACCACAGATGGAATTAAAAAAGCACCTTCATCCTCTAAATAATTGTAGTTATAGCTTAAAGGCATTTTAAAACTGGCATTAATTACAAATCTTGCAGGCAGCCTAGCTTGTGTTCCACTAAAAGATTCGTCTGGTCTATTGATATGGTAAACTGATGCCCCAACCATCGCATTGCGATAGACAAAGTTTACACCAGCTGCGGGATCAAAGAAAAAACTGTTAGAGACTTCCGGTAATTGGGCAGAAGAAATACTGTTAGGATCGTAACCTATTCTTCTATCTAATTGATCGCCGAATACCAATTTTCGCCAATCTATTGTGCGGTTGGTAAAGCCCGCTTGAATTCCAAAAGAGGCTAAGAATTCATCGCCACCAACACTGTAGGAATAAGTTGCGGCAACATTATTTTTGGTTAAATAGGCTACTCCCTCGCTACTTCTGTTAAATGAAAGTCCAATGCCTCCAGCAAGTTTGGGTACAGCTACGTCAACAGAAGCATTGATATAAGATAAATCTCCACCTAAAGAACTCCATTGGTTGCGGTAAATCATATTCAGTCTTAAATCTCCATCAAATTGCCCAGTAAGGGATGGATTTAAATAGATAGGTGCATTAAAAAATTGAGAAAATACGTGGTCTTGAGCCTTGATATTTAAACACCCAAAGCTTAAGTAGAAACCAAAAATCGCCGCAATAATCCTTTTCATCATCTAATTAAATATATTTCACCTGTTCGTTTTGGAGCAGATTTCCCAAAAGTCATTCCCTTCCACTCTGTGCCATTAACAAGAACTACGTCAATTTTCCAGAAATAAATTCCTTGCGGCTGCGGAATGCCCTTATAGTTCCCATCCCAACCTTCAACTGGTTTGCCATCATTTAGTTT
>SEDG01000533.1 GCA_004295885.1 Pedobacter sp.
CTGCCTAGCAGAACTTCCTTTGAAACTTGCTGACCTACCGAATCTTTAAAAAGCCAAAAAGGCGTTTGAGTATGCCATACCAAACAATGCCCTCTTACTTTTATTTTATTCGCAACTCCAAATTCTACAATTGAATCAGCAATTGGCCAGAAATATCTGTTTTCACTTGGATGGATTGGTCCCATCTTCATTGCGTTTTCTGCAGTAATACTGTTAAATTGCTCGAGTATTAGTGATTTCTCTTTGCCTCTTAAGTCGCTTGGTTTAACAGCAACGCCAATTGGGAAATATTTTTTGTAATAGTCTTTAAGTCCATCTGTTTTTTTAATGCCTGATATTAATAAAGTGCCTAAAAAAAGCATTAAAACGCCTAATTGTAATTTGTTCAGTTTCACATTCATATATTGGTCAGATTGTTTTTAATCAATAGCGAATATATATAGCCACATACTTTTCGGATAGTTTGATTCATCATTTTTGCTAGTACATTTGAGCATTTTTCACATGGTGATAATTGTTTATTCAGTGAGCTTTATTATTGTAGATGTCTGTTGAAGAAAGATTAAAACTCTGATCCTTATTTATCTTCAATATAATTTCTATAGCAGCATTCTCCATCAAGCCTGATTTGGTCGCATTTTTATTCTCTTTAAGATTGATGAATTCTTATCGCCATTGGCATATATATAGGAATCCCATTCAACTATTAAATATCAGAATTTTTATGCAACCGATTGAATAAATGTTGTAACATTATTAAATGTACTTTTAGAGCGAGATTTTCCGCGTTTTTGTGCTTAGTGAATTGATGTATTTTTAGGCCGCAGTGCAACCGATGCCAGTATAATCACTAATCGAATAAGTCATATTATAACAAAATTGGGTCTTAATTAGCCATTTGTGTTCTGGTTTCCTGCTCATTTGTGCTATTCCTGTAGAACATTTTCACATTAAATCATTGTTTTTAGCGTTTAAACGCCATTTTTGCCTCCTTAAACAAACAGGGTATAAATTTGAACAATTGTGCTATCATAAAAATTGTAGCTGTACTAGTTTCGTTAAACTAAATATAAACCAAAACATTTTCCAGCAGAACGTTATGAATCATTCGCTTAACACATTTCATCCAATTGCCCTAGTTACTAGTGGTAATGCTATGTATTTGAGTTAACGTTTGATCCTAGCATCGCTAATAATGTATGGACGATAATAATTCTTGATCAATATCAATTTGATTAAAGACCTATCCTTCCTAATGGTTTTTTAGCTGTAACCAAAAATATAAACCATATAGAACCAAACTCGATGACAGCACCAAGTTAACGCCTCTGTCCTTCAGCGGACAACAATGCTTAAGAACCAATCAAACGCATTGCACAAACAACCGTAAACCAAAATATAAACCTAATACTATGACAAAAAACTACTATCTATCAGCGGGAGAAATCTGCTCCTGTCCAGCTAAAACAGTAAATAATTCCTGTTTTTATAATCCTATCAAACTGGGATTGATATAATTATCCAAGTTCTATTTCTCTTTAAACGATTTAAATAATGGAAAAAAACATTAAAACGGGTTTTGCTCCGCATTCCAAGTTCTGGAGGTATAAGCAGGCGCTACTCGTAATTTATTTAACACTAATGGCTTCCTTGCTTTTGGTTGATCATGCTGCGGCACAACAACGACGAAAAATAACAGGGGCTGTAGTTGATGATCAAGGTCCTATTTCGGGTGCAACCATTACCTTAAAAGGTACCAGTGTAAAAACACAAACTGATCAAAAGGGTGAATTTGTTATAGAAGTAACTGCTGACAGGCAAATTCTAACCATAGCGTATTTGGGTATGAAAACCCAAGATGTGAATGTTGCTGGCAAAGCCACCGTAAAAGTAACCCTAATAGACAATACAGACCAATTGGGCGAAGTAATTGTTGTTGGTTACGGTGTACAAAAGAAGCAAAGTGTGGTTGGGGCAATTACACAAACCACAAGCGAAGTATTAGAGCGTACAGGTGGGGTATCTAGTTTAGGTGCAGCCTTAACAGGAAATTTACCAGGGGTGATTACAACTGCAAGTACAGGTATGCCAGGCGAAGAGGATCCGCAAATCCTTATTCGTGGTAG
>SEDG01000534.1 GCA_004295885.1 Pedobacter sp.
TGGAACCATGACACGCCGTACGTATTGCCAATCAATCCATCACCAAATTTAAACACGCAACAAGCAGTAGAGCTTTTTCCTAGCTTGTGTATGTTTGAAGGAACAGCAATCAATGAAGGTAGGGGAACTTATATGCCATTTACCATTTTGGGCGCACCAGCACTGAAAGGCAAATACTCATTCTCCTATAAACCAGTTAGTATTCCTGGAATGAGCGAAAAACCAAACCAAAAAGATTCAGTTTGTTACGGGCTCGACCTCCGAAAGTATGATATCAATATTTTGCGCAAAAGCCGTCAACTTAACTTAAAGTGGGTAATTGAACTTTATAAGGCTTACCCCGATAAGGCGAATTTCTTTGGAAAAGAAAGAGCAAGTACTGGAGTATCGCCATTCGACTTGCGCATAGGAACTGATCAATTAAGAAAACAAATCATAGCGGGGGTATCTGAAACCGATATTAGAAAAAGCTGGGAACCTGGCTTGCAAAAGTTTAAAGCTATCAGAGCGAAATATTTGATTTATCCCTAGTAAAGTCGTTTTTCGTTGGTCGTCTTTATTCCAACCCTAACGATTGGTCATTTTCAGTCTATTTCCCAATGCACTATCTGCTATTCCCTATTTCCTTATTTCCCCTCTTCCATCTTACATCTTCCATTTTACATCTTAAATCTTCCCTAACAATTCCTTTGCTTGCTCATATTTCGTAGTTCCGGCTGGGATTTTTTGTAACCAAGTTTTAGCAGAAATCTTGTTATTTTCTTTTAAATAACTGAGCCCAATACTATAGGCAGCCTCGTATTTAAATACCGATTCGCCGTTATAAAGTACATTTAATATTTCTCTTGCCTCATTTATCTCATTGGTTTTCACTAGCGACATTCCGTAGTAGTAGGCAATCATCGCGTTAGCGGGCTGTTGGTGGTAAAGTTTTTGGAGACTGGTTTTAGCTGCTTCGTAATTCTTATCATTATACAAGGCTGCTGCTTTATCTAAGTCTGTTAATGTCGCTTCTCCCCTTTCGGTTACTAGCATTTGACTATTATCTGCATAGGTATTGTATAAATTGCTATTCCATGGTGCCCATATAAATAAACCAATAACTAAAATCGCAGCAATACCGCTTAACCATTTTATTGCTGGTTTAAAGTAAACAACCTTCGGCTCTGTGGCAAAATATTGCTTGTTTAAGTCCTTTAAAGTGGTTTTAAATTCATCATTATTAGCCAATTGCATTTTTAAACTCTGATGAATGTTGTGATAATCCTTTAGATTTTGTTGCAGCTCTACGTCGCCCTTTAGAACAGCTTCAAATTCGGCAATTTCAGCTTCATCCATATCTTCCTCAACATAGCGAGCCACCCATAAGATTTTATCTTCAATCATCATTTCTATTGTTTATTTGAACCAATTTAACCAGGCTTGCCATACATTCAGATTTCTTTTTCCTTAAATAGCCATAGGTAACACCCAACGCTTCGGCCACTTTTTCCTGTGCATCACCCTGCATACTCCATCTTATAATTTCTTTGCAACGCTCGCCCAGTTTTTCGAAGGCCTTTAAGAATATTTCAGATTGAGCAGCTTGATCTGCCAACTGCTCTGCCTGTTCAAATGTATCCTCACCAATTAGTAATAAATCATCTTCACCATTTGTTACCTGTAAAACCGATTTTTTCTTTAACGCATTTAACCATTTGCGTTTACAAACCAATAAAAGAAAGGGTTCGAAAGGGCAAGTGAGCTGCAAATCTTTATACTTCGCTTGGTTATAAATATCTACCAGTGCTTCCTGAAAAATATCTTCTGCATCATTTGCCGTACCATTATTAAAAACAACAAAGGATTGCACTTTCGCTGCAGATTTTTTATAAATCTCGTTGATAAGACCTGCATCATTATTAATCAGCGCTAATAAATAACGTTGGTCTTGATGAACTGCTTTTGCCATTGGCGATAATTTAGGACGATTTGGTTGGTCTAATTTACTCTTTCTTCCGCATTGCGAAAATAATTTTAAAAATAAGGGGTAACAAATTTTGGTTTGGCTTATATATCATCAAACCCTATGAAATGGCGTAAGCTGAAAAGCCCTTAAAAGAGTAAGCATCAAAAACTTAAAA
>SEDG01000535.1 GCA_004295885.1 Pedobacter sp.
ATTGGCAATACTATCCTGATTCCAAACGCCCTGCAAAAGCGCTTCTCCCTTGCCTTGTACGTTAGGTAAGCGGGTGCATGACAAGGCAAAAGCTAAAAGACTAAAGACTAAAGCGAAGAGGTAAAAATATCTTACCCTTATCCTTGATAATATCATATCGCTATGTTCAAATACCCTATTAATCATTGCTTGGCGGAAAACGATGAGAAACGATTTTGTTCTCATTTACAGTCTTGTAAACGAGAATAAAAAGTCCAATGGCGAAACAAAGACCAAATATAATATTAACAATACCTCCAATTGTGTAGTAAGGTTGTAAATCTGAGAAAGTAAAATTCCTATTCTGAATCAAGTAAGGCAGTAATATACTATAAAATCCTGTTGAAAGCAAACTAAAACCCGAACTTATAAAAAGTATAATAGAATCTATTCTTATATTTTTTGAAATATAATAGCTACAAGCCACAAAAATTAATAATGGGCAAATTATTGAAGTTAAACTAGTCAGTATTAATAATATTGAACTATTCATATTCTCGGTTTTTTGTGTCGAGCAGTGCAATTCTGTCTTTGTAGATGGATACAAAGCTATCTTAGTATGTATAATGAGGAATTGAAGGCATAAGAACTTACGCCTTCAACATTTTTACCCTCCACCTTATTTAAGGCTTCCCACCATATCTTCTGGCTTAACCCATTCTGTAAATTGTTCATCAGTTAGCAAGCCCAACTCAATGGCTGCTTCACGTAAAGTTTTGTTTTCTTTATGCGCTTTCTTAGCAATTTTAGCTGCATTTTCATAACCTACATAAGGGTTCAAAGCAGTAACCAACATCAATGAGTTTTCCATATGTTGTTTAATCACAGGTTTATTTGGCTCAATTCCCTCAGCACATTTATCGTTAAATGAAACACACGCATCACCTAGTAAACGACCGCTTTGCAAAACATTTGCTGCAATAACAGGTTTAAAAACGTTCAATTCGAAATGACCATTGCTGCCGCCGATACCAACAGTTACATCATTACCCATAACCTGAGCGCAAACCATGGTTAAAGCTTCCGGTTGTGTAGGATTTACTTTTCCTGGCATGATGGAAGAACCCGGTTCATTGTCAGGGATAATGATTTCTCCAATTCCCGAGCGTGGACCAGAACTTAACATTCTTATATCATTCGCAACTTTCATTAAAGAAACAGCCACACGTCTGTAAGCACTAGAAAGCTCAACCATCGCATCATGTGCAGCCAAAGCCTCAAATTTATTTGGAGCAGTTACAAAACCTAAACCCGTTAATTCTGCAATTTTTTTAGCTACCAGAACGTCATAACCCGCAGGCGTATTTAAGCCAGTGCCAACAGCTGTTCCACCTAAAGCAAGCTCGCTAATCATTTGCAAAGCATTTTTAATTGCCCTTAAGCCATTGTCAATTTGTTGTACATAACCAGAAAACTCTTGTCCTAGTGTTAATGGAGTTGCGTCCATAAAGTGAGTACGACCAGTCTTTACGATATCATTCCAACTAGCTGCTTTTTTAGCTAATGTATTTCTTAATTTTTCTAATCCAGGTATTGTAATTTCTACAGCTTGTTTGTAAGCCGCAATGTGCATTGCCGTTGGGTAAGTATCGTTACTCGATTGAGATTTATTCACATCATCATTCGGATGCAAAACTTTTTTATCATCAGCTAAACTTCCGCCATTTAAAACATGGGCACGGTTGGCAATAACCTCATTTGCGTTCATGTTACTTTGCGTTCCAGAACCTGTTTGCCAAATTACCAACGGAAACTCACCATCCAGTTTACCTGCAATAACTTCATCACAAGCACTTGCAATTAAACTTGCTTTATCTTGAGACAACACACCTAATTCCGTATTAGCCAATGCAGCTGCCTTTTTCAAGTAACCAAAAGCATGTATAATTTCCTTCGGCATACTAGCCTCTGGACCAATTTTAAAATTATTACGTGAACGTTCGGTTTGTGCTCCCCAATATTTGTCAGCAGGCACTTGCACCTCACCCATTGTATCGTGTTCTATTCTGAAACTCATGATGTTATTATTTTTTGCCCAAATTTAGCATTTTTAAAATTACAGCCTTTTAAAAGATGATAGAGTGTTTGATGAAAATTAAACCCAATATTATGAAAAGGATAATAATCATATTTCTCACTTCAGCTTTTACAATATCTATTGTTAATGCACAAAAAGGAATCAACTTTTCTCACACTTACGCAGCTGGAGGAAAACTGCTAATGTGTGTTGATAGCGGTGCAAGGAATGTCCACTATAACAATATTTTTCCAAATCAACCCAATACCTCTTTCAATTATTTGCCTGAGGTTAATAATTTAAGCATTCAAATCAACTTTAGAAAGGCCATTGATATAAAGCAATATCGCTACACAATTTTGGTGGATAACAAACCAATAATCGTAAATAAGCCGATTGACTTAGCACAACTAAAAAAAACTAATGCAGGAGGAGATGAAGAATTATTCCGCTCTACAACGCTTGGACTATTTTCGATTAAAGATAAAATCGTTACAACATTAATCTACAGTATCGAAAAACCTCAAGACATTGAAAAATCTGTTTTTTATGGAAAGCCATTACCTAAAGCGAGAATAAAATTCTTTTCAAAACTTGTTGCCCTAGACCGTGGGTTTGGAAGCTTAACCGATCTAAAACAAAGGACAAACTTTAGCTTCAGTAAAGAAGACAGCGAACTAACAATTATAAAAGACAGGTCAGATTTAGATTATCTCTACTATACTTCAATAAAAGATAAGCAGACAAACAAAATAATTTTCAGATCAATGGCTTGGGAATATGGTCACTATATCGATTCAAATGCGTACCTACCACATACAAGCATAGACAAAAATATCTTCAAGAAATCAGGAGATTATGAAGTTATTATTCAGCCTTTAATTAGATGGAATATTTCCTCAAAAGAAAGAGAAAAATA
>SEDG01000071.1 GCA_004295885.1 Pedobacter sp.
TGGAACCAGTTGATGTGGCTTTCCATAATTTCTCCAGAACGAGGGTCAGAAATACTTGGCCCACTTGCGTTTGCAATTTCAGATGGTTTATAAACAATAGCCGAGTGACGAGCATCATCGATGCTCCAAGTAGAATCTTGTGCAAATGTTGGTGCTTCTTTTCCGATAACTGCATTTTTGAAACCAGCTTTTTCAAAAGCTTTAGCCCAATCATTAACACCAGCAATTAGGTAAGGTACCCATTTTTTTGGAGTTGCAGGATCAATATAAAAGATAATTGGTTTAATTGGCTCAACCAACTCACCTCTTTTGTATTTAGCCATATCCGCTGGTTTAGGTTCCAATCTCCAACGTTTAACCATTTCAATTTCTTTAACACCTTGTGGGTTTAAATCGAAATCTGTGTATCCGACAGTAAAATAACCAACACGAGCATCAAAATAACGAGGTTTCATTGGCACCTTAGGTAAAATAACTAACGACGTATTTAATTCTACAGTAGATGAACCAGTTGGAGCTCCACCGCCACCACCGCCTGCTGGAGCGCCACCACCGAATGGAGATGCCGCAGCCGCAGCTAACGTGTAAGTTTTAACAGCAGTGATTTCTACGTTAGTTGGGAAACTACGAAGGTTAGTTACATAACTACGGTCTGCTAATTGAGTACCCAATCTGAAACGGGTTTTTGAAGCCGCAGAACTGAAATAGAAAATATCATTATCGCTATTTAAGTAATCCGTAACATCAATTACGCTTCCTTTTTTATCATTAGTATAAGCTGCAACATTAAATGCTGCAGCAATTGGTTGGATATTTGAGTTTTTCAATGACTGATACATTGACGTAGTCGAATCTGGACCGTAAGTTCTGAAACTAATCTTACGCATAAAAATCCTGTTGTTCGGACCTCTTTCAAATCTAATTACAGAACTTCCAATTTGGTCACCAGCGTAGCCTTGTGCTGCTCTTACTTCTGCACCCGATTTAGAAATACGGCTTACCACCAAGATATCTCTATTTAAAGTAGTATCAGAAATTTCGAAGAAGAATTTATCATCTAGTTTATGTGTGGTAATCATCCCTTTTCTAGTAACCGCCTTGCTGGTAATCACTTGGTCATAGGGTTTTGGCTGTGCTCTTGTAGCTGCAGCAGGAAAGCCAGCTCTACGGGTCGAATCTGTAGCACCTCCAGCTTGTTGTGGTCTTACTTGCGCTTGGGTAAAAGACATCGCTCCTAAAGCCAATAAAATGGTTAGTAAATTTCTTTTCATGTTAATAATAAGTTAATCCTGTAAATATATAGCGATTGCCTCCAATAGCCGAACAACGGGGATAACTTATTAGTTACAAACGATAAATACTTAAGGAGTTACGAAGTGAATTCGGGATTCTCTATTAGGCCAATCACATTGCCAAAAGGGTCATAGATGCTAGCCACCCAAATTGCACCACCGACATTTTTTGGCGCTTCGTGAATTTGAATGCCTAAGGTCTGAAATCTTTTAAAGCAAGCTTCAATATCATCTACGCCCCAATAGGTTATAGATGCATTTCCAGACGTGTAGCCAGCAGCATCTGGGTCTAAACCCAACTCAAAACCACCGATATTGTAACCCACATAAAATGGCTCATCAAAATAAGGTGCTATTTCAAAAACGGTTTTATACCATTCTTTAGCTTTAGTTAAATCTGAAACGTGGTAGACGATGGTTCTTAGTCCTTTTAGCATTTTGTGTGGTTAGTTGTAGAGTTGGTTAAATGGTTAATTGATTTGCGGTTAACGATTTTTACAGTTAAACAATTAACCTGAATTAATGTATCATCTTAAAAAGCATTTCCTTCATTAGTTCGCCATCAGTGGTATTTCCTGTGCTTTCTAAGCCTTTACTTTTTAAATCGTATTCTCTCAATAAGCTGATTATATCGAAGGTTTTTGCATCATTAAAAGTTCTTGCTGCCGTTTCGTAATCTTTAATAAAATACGGACTAACACCGAGTTCCTTCGCAGCATCATTTTTATTTGGCAAGTAATGGTATTTTAAAATTTTGGTGAAATAAGAATTCAAATTGGCCATTACCATCACCATCGGGTTAGCCTTAGGATTATCTGCAAAGTAATTTACAATCTGATTGCATTTTAGAACATTTCGAGTTGCCAAAGCTTTTTGCAATTCGAACACATTGTATTCTTTACTAATACCAATATTTTTCTGGATGTGCTCTGTGGTAATCGTAGTATCCTTGCTGATATTTAAACACAGTTTCTCGACTTCATTTGCAATTTTAGATAAATCTGTACCTAAATATTCGGCCATCAGCGCTGCTGCCTGAGGAGCTATTTTATAGCCTTTGTCTTTGATATGTTCTTCAATCCAAGGCATTAATTTATAATCACGAACCAAATCTGATTGAAAAATTACTCCGTTTTTTGAGATTGATTTATAAATCTTTTTGCGTTTATCAAAATTGGCATATTTGTAAGCCAACACTAAAATGGTGCTAGGCAAAGGTTTTTCGAAATAATTTAAAGCGAATTCAGCCTCTTTGCTGCTGCCCTCAGTTTCTTTTGCCCATTTTAAATCTTGTGCTTCTTTTACAATAATCAACTGATATTCAGACATCATTGGATATCGCTTTGCCGCATTTAAAATGGTAGCCATATCGGTATCCTTGCCATATAAAACAGTTTGATTAAAGCCTCTCTCGCCATCACTGAGCACATTATTTTCCATATAATCAATCACTTGGTCAATGTAATATGGCTCTTCGCCTTGCAATAAATACAAAGGTTTAAATTTTCTGGCTTTTAAGTCTTTTATAATTTCTACAGCACTCATGTAAGCGTAAAATTACGATTTAAATTAGATTTGATGCGAGGATAGAAAGTGTATTTTGATAAATTTTCAGAAAAATAATGTCACAGCGTTTTGGCAGCTGCAGTCCCGCTTTCGCCTATGGTCCTCGCTCGGCACCTCGCTGTGGGCTATCTGGCTCTATCGGGTTTAAGAACAACGTTTTGTGCAGGAAAACCCACCCAAAAGCTACAGTCGCAGTTACATAGCCCCGACATTAGCGAAAATACTTTTAACCCTTTCCCTTTAGGGGATTAAAGGGTTAAAGATTGAAGCGTTGGCGGGACCGAACCTGCCAAAACAACCATAGGCTTTGCGCTACAAAAATTAGTGATAAAAGTTATCTTTGCATTACTATATGTTCAATCCCACACCTCTTAATTTACCTAATCATCCTTTTAAAATTACTCAAAAGGACGAGCTATATTTCATATTCGATGAGATACGAAAAAAACATTTGGTTTTAACGCCAGAAGAATGGGTGAGGCAACATTTTATTCGCTACCTATTGAAAGAGAAAAGCTTTCCATCAGCTTTGCTACAAATTGAAGGTGGTTTGAGTTTAAACCAGACCAGAAAAAGAAGCGATATTTTAGTTTATGACAACCTGGGAGAAAAGATAATGGTGATTGAATGTAAAGCGCCATCCGTGCCAATAACACAAGCTACATTTGACCAAGCCGCAAGATATAATTCCGTTTACAAAGCTCGTTGGCTAGCTGTTACCAACGGTCTAAACCACTATTACGCAAAAATTGACCATACCAAGGGGAAGTTTTTGTTTGTGGAAGAGCTGCCGAGTTATAAAGAGTTGTAAAAAACTTTGTCATTCTGACGAAGGAAGAATCTCTGCGAAAAATCTACTCTGAGATTCTTCGCGATGCTCAGAATGACAAACACGTCTTTCTAAAAATATTCCTTTTTCCAAAACTGTGTTTTACCTGTATAAATTGCTTCGTTACACATAGATACACAAATGGAGGCTTGGGTTCCTGTATTGATGTTTGAAACTGGTGTTTTATTTTCGGTTATAGATTTATAAAACTCCTCAAGCGCATAAAAAGTTCCATCTTTAGTGGGCTTATCCAAAATCGGGATGCCACCATCGGTATTAACAACTAATTTGGTTGCACCTGTTACGCCATCTACAATGCCTAGTTGTCTTTTTGTCTCAAGCTCTGGATAGAAAACGCCTGTATCTGGTAATAAATTTACTGAGCCTTTTGTTCCTTTTATTTTAAACAAATAACCGTCGTGGGCATTACCACAAGTTGCCCCGAAATTACCTATCATACCAGCATTTTTGTAGCGAAAAACAGCTTGAACATTGTCGTAAGTTTCTCTACCATCTTTGTAAACATCTATTCCGCCTGTCCCAATAATCTCATCTGGTTGTGTTTCGAAGGCCCAATTAATAAAATCTATTTGATGCGATAAAAGTTCAGCAGGTAATCCGCCAGAGTATTCTTTGTACATCCGCCAGTTAATTTGCCTTTCTAAACTTGGGTCCTTCACTGGTCTGCGCCAGTTCCAATTTCTATCCCATCTACAATCAATTTGCGAAACTTTACCAATATATCCACTTTGTATCATCTCCTTAACTCTAAAATAAAGTGGAGAATAACGATACTGGTAACCAACTTGAAAAACTTGCTTTGGATACTGTTTGACAAGCTTTCTTAACTCCAAGGCTTGATCAATGTTATAGGTCATTGTTTTTTCTACATACACGCTTTTCCCTGCTAAGATAGCGTCTTTAGCAATTTTGAAATGCTCACTTAAAGGTGTTGCTATAAAAACAGCTTCAATTTTTTTATCATCTAGTACTTTCCTGTAATCTTTTACAGCAACGGCTGATGAAGTAATGTAATTTTTGGTCTCTTCTAACCTAAAATCTAATACATCGCAATAAGCAACCGTATTAAACTGACTAGGCATTTTTTTGATTACCGACAAAACACCTTTGCCCCTATCGCCACAACCAATCATGGCAATGTTAACAGGAGCCAAAGTAGTTCCAGCAAAAAGATTTTCGGCCATTAGCAAACCTGAACCTAATAAAGCTGATTTTTTAACAAACGACCTACGATGCATTACAAAGTTTTGATTTTGATAGTCCTAAAGCTAACTTTATTTCCGTGGTCTTGCAACAATAAATGACCTTTTGGAGCTTCACCAAAATTTTTCCAGTCTTTGTATTTACTAATAGCTACTAATTTTTTAAACTCTTCAGAACCTCTGGTGTATTCTAAAACTTTAACGCCATTTAAGTAATGTTCTACTTTGTTGTTAGGATAAACCACAACTCTACCTCTATTCCACACGCCAATTGGACGAGGGCTACCTAGTTTTTTATCCGCTTTAATTAAATCATATAATGATGAAAGTGTTCTATTTCCATCACGACCTAACTTTGCATCTGGGTGTTTTTCATCATCTAAAACTTGATATTCTAATCCGATTGCAGAACCTGAATTTTTCTCAGACAAAGTAACGAAGTATTTTACGCCACTGTTTGCACCTTCGGTTAACTTAAATTCAAATGATAAATCGAATGCCGCAAATTCTTCTTTAGTTACAATATCGCCACCATTGGTAGATTCGCCTCCGTTAGATGGCAAAACACTTAACTGTCCATTTGCGATATCCCAGCCTTTTGCAGGAAACTCTGTTTTATAAGCACCCACCCATCCTTTATTGGTTTTACCATCGAATAACAATTTATACCCGTTGGCTTTTTCTTGAGCCGATAACGTATTTGGCGTTAAGTTAACTACATAAATAGATTTTGGGAAAGCTGATGGTTTAAGGTTTGTCGTTTGAATATTGATGTTTTTAAAATAAACTTTCTTCCCTTCTAAATGAGTTTTGTTGCCAATTCCGTGAACTTGCAAGCCAATAAAACCTGTTTTATCTAAAGTATCAATAACGTAAGAAACAGGAATGCCATTTACCCAAGTTTTAGTTTCGTTGCCGATACATTCTATTTTATAATGGTTAAACTGCTCTGACTTATAAGCTGTTTTAGCACCGGGATTGGTTTCTAAGGGATATAACCATAATCGTCTCGCTTCATCATAAATGCCGCCTGTCCATCCTCGTGGAGTTGGGTCAATTTCCATCTGGCGGCCAAAAACTAAACCTGCTCCTTTACTACCTGCTGGGTCAAAATGACTTCTGGTTTGTACGCCTGAATTGGTTTCACTACCTTCTAGTTTAATGTCTATTTCTAAAACAAAATCGCCGTATTCTTTTTCGGTTACCAAAAATGAATTTGGTGAATTTGCAGTCATCGTGCCAATTATCATTCCATTTTCTATGGCATAAGGTGCTTTTCCAACCACCTTTTTCCAGCCATTTAAAGTTTTGCCATCAAACAATGGTTTCATTTGGGCATTTGCTGATAATATTAATCCGACTAGGGAAAGCGTTACTAAACTGATTTTCTTGAAGTTACTAAACATATTAATTTTTAAGGTTGATTTTTATTTAAGTTAGCTTCATTTCGAGCAAAGCGGAGCAATCTTCCTAGCAGGATAGATTGCCTCGTCCGATAAAATCCCGATAGCTATCGGAGCGAGACTCGCAATGACGATTTGATTATTTAATATTTAAAGACTTTTCCTCCTGCCATTACTTCTTGCGTTTTTTCATCAAAAGTAGCTTTAGCACCTGTACGAACCGCTGCGTTGGTCATAATGTTTGCTATTGAATGGTAATATCCAGCCTCTACTGGTGCATTTGGAGTTTTTCTGCTTCTCACACATTCCATCCAATTACGCATGTGGCCTGATGTTAATTCATCGCCACCCATATTAGCATCACTTGCAGTTTTAATTACTTTTTTTGAAAGGTCGAACGGTTCTAGCAAATTCGGCTTCATTCCCATTGCTGCAGCTTCTTTTTCCTTTAATCCGCCATTTGGCGAAACTTTGTTAGTGATTAAATTTAGCTCACCTCCATTTGAATAATAAACCTCGCCAACACTACCTACACTATTTTGCATTCTTGAAGTAAAGGTTACTTGAAAACCATCGCTACCATCTGGCTGACCGTAATCAAAAACAGCTACCATAGAATCCCAATTTTTACGACCATCTTTCCAAGTGTAAATGCCGCCATTGGCAACTACACTTCTTGGATGTTTTAATTTAGTAAACCAGTGTACAGTATCAATTTGGTGCGACATCCATTGTCCTGGCATTCCTGATGAATAAGGCCAAAACAACCTATATTCTAAATATTTTCTTGGGTCAAACGCATCATCAGGGCGATTAACCAAAAACCTTTTCCAATCTATATCTTCTTGTTTAAGCTTGGCGACTAAGTCGGGTCTGCGCCATCTACCTGGTTGGTTTACATTCCAAACTAAATCTACTGCTGTAATTGCTCCAAATTTTCCATCTTGAATATATTGAGCAGCAGTTGCATAATTTTCTCCACTTCTACGTTGAGAACCAATTTGAACTATCTTTTTACTTTCATTAACTGCTTTTAAAGCCGCTCTTGCATCGGCCATCGTTTCTGCAAAAGGCTTTTCAATGTACGCGTCACATCCTGCTTTAACTGCCTCTATGGTATGCATAGCGTGCTGAAAATCAGCTGTGCTTACAATTACCGCATCTAAATCTTTCATTGCATAAAGCTCATCGTTATTTCTGCAAGCTTGTATGTCGTGCCCCATTTTTTCTTTTAGATGAGCAACCCCTAAATCTCTACGGTAATTCCACAAATCTGAAAGCCCTACAATATCAAAGTTGAGTTCTTTGTTATGATTTTGAAAACAAGGGAAAAGTGTGTCTTTAAAACGGTCAGAAAATCCAGCAACACCCACTCTAACTCTATCGTTTGCGCCGATAATCCGATTGTAGCTTTTTGCGCTACTTGTTAAAGTGCCCGCATAAGTTGCAGCAGCAATCAACGCTGATTGCTTGATAAATTTTCTTCTTGTATTGTCCATTTCAGCTAACAATTAAATGATTGGAAAGTATATATCTGGTTAGATTAAAAATGATTTAACCCAAGTCAATAATATGATTTTTTAAACAAAAATTACAATGACGAACGTAAAATTTTTACGCAATCGTTTCATATTTAATTAGAAAGCGGTTATTGTAAGAAAAAATAAGCCGCAGACTCGCAGCTTATAAATGTTATAAAATCTGAGAATCTGCGACTAAAATATTTATTGGGTTATAAAACTAGGCGATAGAATAACTATAGTGCTTTTGCTTCGATATTCCAAAAAGTATATTTCCCTAAAGTATAAACTGGCGTTTCCCCACCGTGGAAAAACTTTACATCAGCACGTTTACCTTGTTTATAAATCATACCTTTTAAAGTGTATTTTTTATCCACCGTTAAATTACCTGCCTGCTCAGCTGTAATAATTCCATTTATTTCTAGCTCCAAATCATTTAAAAGTGATTCTTTTGATCTTGCAGCGTCTTTAAAACTTTTGAAAGTTGCAATTTTTACGGGCTGGTCACTCACTGTTGTATCTGAAATAGCAGTAAGCTGCAAAGGAAAATCTGTTAAAAAATTAGCTTCGTTACTCAAATTAATCATTTTGCGCTTAAACTTATCCGTAATGTCAGCTTCTGTGTTAACATTTTTTGTCCACTGCGGATTCGTGTCAACAAAATTGCTTACCTCTTTTTCAAGAAAAATTTTAGAATTGGTTCCTTTTGGCTTCTCAGAACAGGCGAATAGCGTTACCGCCATTAATAAATAAATCAGCTTTCTCATTGGTTTAATTTGGTATTTATTGTTAAAATTTATCCACCTAATTTAATATTTATATAGTAATGAATGAAAAGCTAGCGTGTAAGATTATCGTTAACATCATAAAAAAGCCCTTCGAAAAAAACAAAGGGCTTAAATCTTATGGGCTATTATTAGAAATTTTAATTCAAACTAGCCATTCTCACTGTAGTAGGAACAGGTGTTAATTCTTTAACTTGCATTGGATAAACACCCAACACATAAATATTACCGCTAGTCTTTTTATAATAATTTACGTCAGCACGTTTGCCTTGTTTATAAATCATCGATTTAAGATAATATTTACCACCTAGCTGCAAACCTTGCGCCTCGTCAATAAACTGGAAGATTCCATTTATTCTTAACTGCATTCTGTTCAGTATAGATTCTTTCGGTCTAGATATATCTGTATAAGTTTCAAAAGTTGCCATTTTAAAAAGCTGGTCGCCCATTAGAGTATCTCTAATATTGGTAGCCTGCAATGGAAATTCAGTTAAAAAATCTATGTTGTTACTTAAACCCTTCACGTGTCTTTGAAAAGAATCTACTGCATTTGTAAATTTTAAGCTGTCTTCACTATGCAATCCTTCACTTTTATTTATGTATTCAATCAACCTGTTTTCTAAAAAAATCTTCGATTGATAAGTGATTTTTTCGATTTTTGGTTTAGGTTTACTACATCCTAAAAGGATGGCAACCATCGAGATAAATAGAATTGATATTTTAACTTTCATTTTTTACCCTGCTAACAATGCTAAACTTTCTGTTATCGTTTTAATTTTCGATTCGGCGTCTGCTTTTTTATTGCGTTCGTTCTCAATAATTTCTGGTTTTGCATTTTGCACAAAACGTTCGTTGCTCAACTTTGAATCCACAGATTTTAAGAAACCTTTCAAATACTCTAATTCTTTCGTCAAACGTTCTTTCTCTGCATCTAAATCTACATTTTCGTTTAGCACGATGAAAAATTCATCATTACCAACCATAAAACTTGCCGCACCTGGTATTTTATCGTTAACTATTTCTACCTCATTAATGTTTGCCAATTTGAAAACGATGTTAATCCATTTTTCATAATCTAAGCCCGAATTAACTTTTATACTTAAAGGCAAAGCATCTTTCGG
>SEDG01000536.1 GCA_004295885.1 Pedobacter sp.
ACCGTCGTTAACTTTATTAACAATATACAACGTTATTAACAAAGAAAAAGTAGCAAAAAGAAACTCTACAATAATGATAATAGCGTATAAAATTATTATTTGCTAATCTAAAGGAACAGATTGTGCGAGAATTAAAAGCCCTACTCTTCTACCCTAAAACTAGTCGTATACCAACCTTCTTCGATTTCATCATCGACAATCCCTTCCTTGTAACTTGCTGCGAAAATCCCCGCAGGGTTAAACACCTTTTTGTTGAATATTGTACGGTTGGTGGAGAATGTTAAGCTCAATGCAAAAATACAAACGGAGCCCGCAGGGAAATCATAGCTAAACGTTTGTTCAGCTGTCATTCCTTGTGTTTTTTCTAAATCGATAGATTGATGTGCTGCCCTAAATGCCAATGCCCTACTGAGTTTAAAAAACACAGGCTGTATTTGCATACTTACCTGATAGGTATCTTCTGGGAACTTAATGTTTTTAGCCACCTTAAAAGAAGGAATGGTGATGTGCACTTTGTCGTCCTCAAAAGAAATTTTTGGCATTGTTAATAGCGAATCGACCAATGGAGAGTTCGTATTGAACTCAAGACCTTTAAGCCTGTTGAAGCTCTCCGCGTTAAACACTATTTTTCCGTCGGGTTCTAAATGTTGATTGATGATGATAGAGATGGCAGAATTTATCCTGTTTACCATCTGTCGATCGGAATATTCGTTAACTAATCCTTTAAAATGAAACCTAATGTGCTTAGCAAAAGGACTAACTAAACTCCCAAAAAGTGAAGCGCTTTTTTTGGTGTTTGCTGTTTGTTTTACATTACCTTTTCCAGGTTTTGTTTGTACCGATGACAAGCCATCGCGTAGCGGCCTAAAGCTGAGATTGCCTAAACTGCCTTTTAAATTTTTTCCGTCAAATAAAGCCATAAATTCTAAATTTATTTCAATGTCCATTAATCATTTCGGGATGATTGGATATTCGGCTATGGTCGAAGTAGTGCCCATCCGAGCTTTCTTCCTATCTAAGTTATATTAAATCCGCTACAAATGCAAAACTAGTCTGCATCTACTCCACGTCCAATGCGGTCGAGACGCGGCTGAGATGCGGACTCGATGCGGACTAGCTAACAGAAAGGCACGAATGAAAGTGGAGTTATGGCTAAAGCTATATTGTCTTAGATCAGAAAAAGAGAGGCGGAAATTCCAACTTTAGACATCACCTACTCGTTTAATTACGCAAGCGTATTATAAGTGTACCTTTTTCAGTAGCTGTTCAAACTCTCCTCAAAAAACAATCTCTCCAAATGTTTGTTAATAGGCAATAACCTACACAATTGTCTAAAAACGCACCAACATCTCCTGCTAATAAATCAAGCTTAATCAAAATCTTTTTGATTATCGGATTATCGTTATTGTTAATTGGGGAAGGATACTTTGGTATTCAATTACATGAACTTTCAGAACGCCAAGAACATTTAAAAAAGGACTTCGCGGATATGAATAATATCAACCTAGGTCTTTTTTCAGTTGATCAATGGCACGATAAAGTAGAGCACATCATCAAACATCAGGTTAGAGACCTAAACATCACGGCTGAAGAGAAAAGAGCGCTTCAAAAGGAAATAGAAGGCGTTATTATTGCGCTCATCAACAAGGCAGAGGCATTGGTAACCAAACCAGAAAAAAAGTCAATTAGGGGTAAGTTAGTCAAGTTTGCTGTTAAAAATTTTGTAAACGTTGATACTATCAAAAAACAGGTACCTGGCATTGCCAGAAACATCATTAGAAAAATCGACAATCCCAATAACAAGAAACAATTGAGTAAAATGGCGCTCAAGGAGCTCGATGAGTTTGAACAAAGTGATGTAATTGATAGTATTTTAACCGCTAATGCTGTAGCCACAAGCAAGGTTTACAAAAAGTACAAAGTTGAATCTAACGAGGAACTGAACAAAAAAATACAAGCCGAACTTAAACATATCGAAACCGCCACCTCTACGTATTGCTCAGCGATGCTGATTTGTATTGTTGTGGTACTCACCTTGTGGTGGCTTTTCAGGAAACAAAAAGCGATACATGCTACCCTTTTTATCATGTCGCTGCTTTTTGCCTTTATCTTATTAGG
>SEDG01000537.1 GCA_004295885.1 Pedobacter sp.
TTATTTACAATTGATATCAACTTCGGATTATTAAAATCGCTAGGTTTTGATGCTGCCAAAGGCGATACAATTGCCAAATCATTTGCGATAGCATAGCTAGATATGTATTTAACACCTTCAGGAAAAACAGGGCCAATAATAAGGTTGCTATTTTTTAAAGTTTCTTTCTTAAGCAGGGATGCAATCTGACTATTCTCATCTCTCGAATCGAAAACGTTTAACTTAAAATTCAAACCATTTACCGCAGCAGAATCTATTCCTAGCATTACGCCCTGATAAAAATCTAAGGCCATATCAGATTTTTCTACCTGAGCTTTTGTGGCGGTCTGTAAATTAAGTTCGTTTAGCTTAAAAGGAATGATCAATGAAATATTAGCTTCTGTAAATTTCTTTACAGGCTTATCTATCTTCGTAGTTGGCGTATTATTGACTACAGGTTTACTTGGCGTCGTTGTAACAACTTTGGGTGAACATCCAAACAAAATCAAGCCTAAAAACATTAAAATTCTAAACCTTGATTTGTTTGTGATAGTCATTTCTTACTTATTTATATACTCAAAACTGAGAATTGCAAACTGTTAACTGCAACTGAATTATTCCCACTCAATAGTTGCTGGCGGTTTAGAGCTTATGTCATACACAACACGATTAATTCCCCTAACCTTATTGATAATTTCATTAGAAATCTTCGCCAACACGTTGTATGGTAAGTGGCACCAATCAGCAGTCATTCCATCTACAGATTCAACAGCACGTAAGCAAATTACATTTTCGTAAGTACGCTCATCGCCCATTACACCTACAGATTGAACTGGTAAAAAGATTGCCCCTGCTTGCCAAACCTTATCATATAACCCAGCTTCTTTCAAATTGTTTATATAAATCGCATCAGCCTCCTGCAAAATCGCAACTTTTTCGGCAGTTACATCGCCTAAAATCCTAATTGCTAAACCTGGACCAGGAAAAGGATGGCGACCTAAGATAAAACCTTCAATCCCTAAACTTTTACCAACTCTTCTAACCTCATCTTTAAATAAAGTATTTAGAGGTTCAACGATTTTCAATTTCATAAAATCTGGCAGACCACCCACATTATGGTGAGATTTAATGGTTGCAGATGGACCTTTGATAGAAACTGATTCAATAATATCAGGATAAATAGTTCCTTGAGCTAACCAAACTACATCTTGAACTTCGTGAGCAGCATCATCAAAAACCTCTATAAAGACTCTTCCGATAGCTTTTCGTTTTAGTTCTGGGTCTTTAACGCCAGCTAATTGACTTAAAAATCTATCTTTTGCGTCAATACCTTTAATGTTTAAGCCCATGTGTTTGTATTGTTCTAGCACACTTTCGAACTCATCTTTACGCAGTAAACCGTTATCTACAAAAATGCAATGCAGGTTTTTACCAATTGCTTTATGCAATAAAATAGCTGCAACGCTCGAATCAACACCGCCAGATAAACCTAAAACAACTTTATCGTTGCCTAGTTTTTCTTTTAAATCGGCAACAGTAGTTTCTACAAAGGCATCTGCTGTCCAATCTTGTGAGCAACCGCAAATATCTACCAAGAAATTCTCTAACAAGATTTTTCCATCTGTAGTGTGCGTAACCTCTGGGTGAAACTGTATCGCATAAGTATTGCTATCTTTAACTTGATATCCTGCTACTTTTACATCAGCTGTACTAGCAATAATTTCGAAATTATCAGGCACATTTTTGATGGTGTCACCATGACTCATCCAAACTTGCGAATCGATATTAATACCCTTAAACAATTTGTTTCCGTTGTTCACGAAACTCAAATTTGCCCTGCCATACTCTCTCGTATTAGATGCTTGAACATCTCCACCACTGTGTTGCGCAATAAATTGAGCACCATAACAAACAGCCAACAAAGGATACGCTTTAAATAGATTTAAATCTACAAAAGGTGCATCTTCTTGGCGCACAGAATACGGACTACCTGATAAAATAACTCCTTTTACAGTTGATTCTAATTCGGGAATGTGATTAAATGGGTGGATTTCGCAGTAAACATTAAGTTCGCGAACGCGACGGGCAATAAGCTGTGTAAACTGCGAACCAAAATCGAGAATGATGATTTTTTCTAG
>SEDG01000538.1 GCA_004295885.1 Pedobacter sp.
CCAACTCCCATTAATGAAATAGAACAAGTTATAGATACAGCAAAACTATTATTAAACAATGTTGATTTAGGAGATAAGAAGATAAGGCTCTTGGGTGTTGGATTTTCAAATTTCGGGGAAGTAAAAATTAGAGAAAGGTTTGACGGACATCAGCAAACGCTATTTCCTTAATTCGCTTTGTAATATTTAAAACCATCCTTTCTGGCATAACAGAATATCGTACCATCCTCGTTAACCAAACCGAGCAAATTAAAATCTTTTTTGTTTTGATAGTTAGGCATCATGAATCCTATTTGTTTGTCGAAAATTGCAGGAACAAACATTTTTTTATTTCTTGAATAAAGCCCAAACATCTTTCCGATTCTAAGCTTCTGAAAATCGCTGTCTCCAAACATATAATTAAGATTGTTGTCAGCTATTTCGTCATAAATGGGTTCCAATTCAATTTTGTTTTTAGCTGAAATTTTACCCATTTTACCGTTTGTGGTTACTCTTAAGTTAGTTGCGTACAAGTCGTTGGTAAATCTATTAAAGCTCGAATATTTATTGTCTATCACAATTTCATCGTAAACGATTGGGATTATTGGTCGACCATATATATCAACTGTTCCATATCTAACTCTTGTCGATTTATCATCTTTTAATCCCACTAAAAAACTTAAACTTCTATCATTCCCCTCATTTAATATAATGGCATTTATTTTAGTGTAAATGGGCTTTAGGTACACGCTATCTAATAAATAGACTCCAAATTTTTCATCAACTTGAAAAGTTAACACATTGCTAGTTTGAAATTCAACGCTATCCTTGTTTTTAGGTAGCGAGAAGTACAGATTTTCAATTTTAGGATTAGTCGCACCTGCTGGTAAAATAAAGTCCTTAACAGTTTCTTTTTGGTAAATATCGTTTTTAATGAAACTTATTTTACCGTCAACTAACTTAAACCTTGTAAAGTATTTTTTGATTTTTAATGCTTTACTAGGTTCAATTCTGCCTCCTTCACTTATTACGATATCTGCAGTCGGGTCGCCTCTTAAATCGCCACTTATACTGTTTGTTAGCATATCATCTGCACTATTACCTTTTTTAGGGATAACTTTTGAATTCATCTTAACTAAGTTATTCACTACTTCAAAAGTTATCAGTTGCTCGTCAGCACTCCAATCTTTTTTTGCGATAAACTCAGCGTCATCCATTCTCATGATAATAGATGAACCTCTTTGCAAGCTGAATTTTTCATAGTCTTTTAAAAACCATTTTGAAATAATTTGCTTATCGTTATCGAATTCAAAAACACTAAACTTACCATCGAAATTTGTTGAAACAAACAATGTATACTTCGCATTTTTGTTATGTTTCACGCTTCGCCCCATTGTATCTAAAATAGAAAGTTTGGCAAAATTGTCTTTATAAATTGATTGTCCTGCTAAGTTATACAAGCTAATGAATTGCTTTGGATTTCTTCTAGCCTCATTTCTTTCTTCCGAAGAACCATAAGTTTTGTTGTAATCGAATTCTTCTTTGTATTTTGATAGGATAAATTTATTCTCAACCACATTAAAGTCGTAATTCTTACCAGCGGTGATGAGCTCTTTTTTATTATAAAGAATACCTTTTTTATCGCCTTTGGTAAAGCCGAAGTAGCCTGCAGGATATTTTGGACCGATTTCAATCCAGTCATAAATTGGTTGTACAATTAACTTTCCATTGTAATCTGATAATCCATATTTATCACCAACCCTATATGGAACTAATGTTTCTTGGGAGAACCCTTTACCCGTCAAGATAAAAAGGAGTAGGGCAATAAGTAGAGTTTTTCTCATGATAGTTTGGGACTTGTAGTCTCAAAATAACAAAATTAAAATAACACGATACAGTTTTTATTTAGAATGGATGATTTAACACAGCCTTAAAATTCAAGAAACATAACAATCTTATTTTTAGTTATTAGATTATAAAATATCAAAACTATGAAGATAAATATTGTAGTGATTGCCATCGTAGTGATTGCAATTTTGGCATTTTTTCTTTTCATTATTAAACGAAATAAGAAAGACCAAAAGGAATTGGAAAATGAGTTAAATAGTAAGGATCTTAATCCAGATAGCCATACTGA
>SEDG01000539.1 GCA_004295885.1 Pedobacter sp.
AATCCGAGCGGTAGTTTTATTCCTCCTTCTGAACAGTTTATTATGCCCATTACCATTGGTGCCACTGTTTCTTGGAACGTAGCTTCTCTATGGAACAACAAGAACAAGGTTGCTGAAGCAAAAATCCAACAAAAGGAAATCGGTTTGCAAAAAGATGTGTTATCAGACAATGTAAAAACAGAGTTGAATAGAAATTATCAGAACTATCAGTTAGCGGTTAAACGTATCAATGTTTTAGAAACTTCTATAGCTCAAGCAACAGAGAACGATAGATTATTAGAATCAAAATATAAAAACAATATCGCTTCTGCTACAGATAGAATTGACGCAGAAACTCTGTTATATCAAGCTAAAATCAATTTAGAGTTGGCAAAGGCCGATGCGAAATTAGCTTACTATACCTTATTAAAATCAACGGGAAAAATCTCTCAATAACATAAACCATAACAACATAAAGAAATGACAACAGAAGCAAAAAAGAAAAATAAAATTTTACCAATCGTGTTAGCAATTTTAGTGGTTGCTGGTGCTGCATTTGGTATTAGCGAATACATGTATGCCAGTAAACACGTAGATACTGATGATGCGCAGATAGACGGCGACATTAGTCCAGTTGTAGCCCGTGTAGGTGGTTATGTGAAAGACATCAACTTTGAAGAAAACACAAAAGTAAACCAAGACCAAGTTCTGGTAACTTTAGACGACCGTGATTACAAAATTAGATTAGAACAAGCTCAAGCTGGACAAGTTGGCGCCAATGCAGGTGTTGGTGTTACACAAGCTCAAATTGTGGCAACTTCTGCAAATACGAGCACTGCCAAGGCAAATATCGAAGCAGCAAAATCAAACGTTCAAGCGGCCAACGTAAAGTTAAATTTAGCGCAGAAAGATTTTAATCGCTATGCGAACCTGATAAAAGATGGTGCCATTACACAACAAGCTTTCGACCAAGCAAAAGCTAACAAAGAATCTGCAGAAGCAGCTAAAGCATCTGCTCAGGCAGCTTATGAGGCAGCACAAGACCAATATACCGCTGCTGTTAAACAAGTTGGCACAACTCAATCTCAACTTGGTGTAAGTAATTCTGGTGTAACGCAACGTCAGTCTGATGTAGATTTTGCCAAACTGCAATTATCATACACTCAAATTAAAGCGCCTGCGACTGGCATTGTATCTAAAAAGAATGTACAAAAAGGACAGTTGGTACAACCCGGTCAGTCTTTATTTGCCATTGTTAACGAGAACAGCTTATTCGTTACTGCAAACTTTAAAGAAACGCAGCTAGAGAAAATCAAAGTAGGTTCAAAAGTTAAAATCACGGTTGATGCTTACGAAGACCAGCCAATTGATGGGGAAGTTTACAATTTTTCTCCGATTACCGGGGCAAAAGGTTCTCTTTTACCTCCAGATAACGCAACTGGTAACTTTGTTAAAGTAGTGCAACGTGTGCCAGTAAAAATCAAAATTCAATCAAAAGATAAAGAGTTGCTAGAAAAATTACGCCCAGGAATGAGTGTTAAAGTTTCTGTTTCCATAAACTAGTTAAAATGGCCGAAGTAGGTTTTAAAAAATGGATCATTACGTTTACCGTAATCACAGCTTCACTTTTGGAGCTGATTGATACCACGATTGTAAACGTAGCTATTCCTCAAATACAAGGTAACCTAGGCGCAACCCTCGAGGATATTGCGTGGCTATCTACAGGTTACGCCGTTGCGAATGTTATTATTCTACCCATGTCAGGTTGGCTTGGCAGTCGTTTCGGGCGTAAAAATTATTTCTTAACCTCCATTATCGTTTTTACCCTTGTTTCCTTTCTGTGTGGTAATGCCACGTCTTTAAATGAATTGATTTTATTTAGGATTTTGCAAGGTTTAGCGGGTGGTGGATTAATCTCTACTGCACAAGCTATTCTGATAGAAACTTGGCCACGTGAAGATGTTGGTATTGCAACAGCCCTATTTGGTTTAGGTGCGGTTGTTGGACCAACGGTGGGACCAACAATTGGTGGTTACATTTTAGAGATAGCAGATTGGCCGTGGATTTTTTATGTAAACATTCCCGTCGGGATACTCGCCGCCTACTGTACCATAACCTTTATTCGAGAGACGCC
>SEDG01000540.1 GCA_004295885.1 Pedobacter sp.
CCATGTACATCTGGTGGTGAAACCTGTATTAAGGCTACATCTATGGTTAGAATATTTTTGCGAAAAAGTTGAGGGATTTGACTTAAAAAGATTGGAACATAATCACCGTTCTCACTATTAACTATGTTTCTTGTAGTAGGCGAAACGAAAAGTGAGTTGAAAAAGAATGCTTTTTTTAGTTCAGGTGCATCGAAATTAACATTGCCTAAGGTGGTAATGCTTATTAATTCAACATTTGTGAGTTGATGGTGTCTTTTTTGCAGTGCATTAACCAAACAAACTGGAGTTGCAGCACCGCCATGTATAAATACCCTATCTCCAGATTTTACAATGGCTAAGGCTTGGTCTTCATTAATATAATTATGTAATGTCATTATGCTTTGTTAAGTATTCAAAAATACCCGACATCGCTAGTTAATATAATGATAACCAATAGGTAGAAAACTGATATTAATCAGTTTTTGAAGTAGAAAGATTTTGGTTTATAAACATTCTGCAACGTGGCTATCGTGTTGCATATGATTATTTGGAGATAAAAACGGAATGCCTAATTCGGCGCTTCGCATGATAAACAGAACGCCCAAAAATAGCATAAACCAAGGAATGAGCTTGTTTGGGTTAAAATGAATGTATTTCTTCAAGTAAATTCCGCCTAGAGATATCAATAACATTAAAGGGGTGGTGCCCAAGCCGAACAAAAACATAAAACTTGCAGCGTCCTTTACGGATGCAGTATTTAGGGCCGTTGCTAAAGCAAGATAGACCATCCCGCAGGGAATTAGTCCGTTTAGCATTCCTGCAAAAAATCCCCAAAGCGGTAAGCCGTATATTTTGCCCATTAAATTACTGATTGGAGCGATGAGTTTCGATTGGAGGTCGCTAAAAACCTTCAGGTAACGTTTACTAAAATACAGTATCGTAAAAAATAACAGCAACACCCCAACTATTAGGCTAAGTGTATGCTGACTTACAATTATGCTAATGCTACTGCCAATTACTCCTGCCATTACTCCAAGTAAGGTATAAATCAAAATCCTGCCAAATTGATAAAGCAATAATTGCAGGGCAGATTTATAGTAGTTTTGTTTACCTAATGGCAGACTTAACATTAACGGGCCGCACATAACGGCACAGTGCAAACTCCCTAATAATCCAAGTAAGAATGCTAAGGGTAATCCGTTCACAGGGTGATGCTTTTTTTAAACTGGTAATCGTTACCATCACTTTTCCATTTAAGTTCTAGGAACCATAAACCAGCTGGCAAATCTTTCTTGTCGATGAGAATCAAATGAGCATCACCTATGGTTGAGCCTTTTGTTTTGATATCGTTTTCAACAGTTGATGGCCGCATTAATTTGAGCTCGTAACCGGCACTGTCCTTTAATTGAATAATCAACTGACTATCACTCAAAGTTATTTTTGGTTCTTGGTGACCGCTTATTGTGTTCTGAGTGGCATTGTATTCCTTATTGTAGTTGATGCCCTTCTCGTAATAATCCTCATCAACTAATGCGTCATTACCATGCACACTAAACATATAAACCACCATCGCCACTATAAAAAGCATAAAGGCAATCATTCCTAAGACTATTTTTGTTCCCCAATTCATGTTTCTGTTAGATAAGGATTGTTAAATTGTTGTAATGTTTAATTGTTGTATTTCTAATTGCAAACTGTGTCAAGGCATCTTTAGCAATTTTTTTATTTAAGCTAATCTGGTTCTGCATCCTGAGCGTCATTGCGAGGCACGAAGCAATCTCATTTCAGATGTCATCATTACAAGGGGAGATTGCTTCGGGCGATGAAAAATCGACCCTCGCAATGACGAAGCTGCTCATCATAACAAACTGACTACGGTTGCGAAAAAAACGAAGTTGTTGCCGTGCTAATCACTTTTCCATCAGCTACTATTTCAAATTCAACATCAGATTTATAAGTTTCAATGTTTTCAGGTTTTTTAATCAGAAAAAACGTGAGATGAGTAGTGCCTTCTTTTGCTAAAATTTCTGGAACTTGTATAAACTTAATCTCATCTTTTGAATCTGCCGACCTAAATTTAAACTTGATTGCCTTATTGGTTTTATTAATCAGCTC
>SEDG01000072.1 GCA_004295885.1 Pedobacter sp.
TTGTTTCATTCCAGACGAGAAGTGTTTTAAAGCTTTATCCTGTGATTTTTTCAGACCAAGCAGGCTCAACACTTCCGCAGCATTCAATCCATCAGCATAAGCCTTAAATTGAAAGTGAAAATCGATCGTTTCTTGTAAAGTGAATTCTTCTACCAAATCTAAATATGGCGCAGCAAAGCTGATGTATTTATAAATGTCTTCAACCCTTATGGTTTCGGGATTTGAATAGTCAATTTCGCCTTCAGATGGCGTTAAACTGCCCAATAAAACGCTTAACAAAGTAGATTTTCCAGAACCGTTCGGACCCAAAACAGCATATTTTTGGCCTTGCTTAAACTTATAGTCTATATTTTTAAATATCCACTCTTTGTTAAACCTACGACCAATATTGTTTAGGGAGATGTTCATTTTTTGAGATGTGAGATATGAGAAATGAGATGTGAGACTTTGCCTAACCTTCGACCCTCAACCTTGAAACCTTCTACCTTAGAATTATCTTTCTTTGCTTCCTGTACCAAAACCCCTCATTACCCCACGGTTAGAGTTGCGAATAAAATCTACAATTTCATCACGTATTTCGGTCGGCTGGAATTCTGCTTCTATGATATCTAAAGCTTTAGTAACGTTATTGTTTTTAACAAAAAGTACACGATATATCTCTTGAATCTCGTTAATTTTTTCTGGAGAAAACCCTCTTCTACGCAAACCAACTGAGTTGATGCCCACATAAGAAAGTGGTTCTCTAGCAGCCTTAACATAAGGAGGAACATCTTTACGAACCAATGAACCGCCAGTTACAAAAGCGTGTGAACCTACTTTTACAAACTGATGTATCGCAACCAAACCTGCCAATACCACATAATCACCAATGGTGATATGGCCAGCTAGAGTTGTACTGTTAGAAAATATACAATAATCACCTACTTCACAATCGTGAGCAACGTGAGAATAAGCCTGTATTAAACAGTTTTTTCCAATAACCGTTTTCCATTTGTCTTTTGTACCACGGTTTATGGTTACGCATTCGCGGATGGTCGTATTGTCTCCAATTTCTGCCGTAGTAACCTCGCCTGCAAATTTTAAATCTTGTGGGACACCAGAAATCACTGAGCCGGGAAAAATACGGCAGTTTTTGCCAATTCTTGCGCCATCCATAATGACCACGTTAGAACCAATCCAAGTGCCTTCACCAATTTCTACATCTTTGTGAATTACTGCAAATGGCTCAACTACAACATTATCTGCAATTTTTGCTTGTGGGTGTATGTATGCTAACGGTTGTATCATTATGCTGTTTCGCTATCTTTAACTCTTGAAATTTGAGCCATCATTTCGGCCTCAACTACTATTTTTTCTCCTACCATTCCAATACCTTTCATCTGTGCAATACCCCTACGAATAGGCTCCATTAAATCACATCTAAATATAATAGTATCGCCTGGTAAAACTTGGGCTCTAAAACGCACATTGTCTATCTTCAAGAAATAAGTGAGGTAATTGCTCGGGTCTGGAACGGTGCTTAAGACCAAAATACCACCAACTTGAGCCATGGCTTCAATTTGGAGTACACCGGGCATTACAGGCGCACCTGGAAAATGACCTCTGAAGAAGTCCTCGTTCATTGTTACGTTTTTAACGCCCACAACGTGAGTTTTAGAAAGCTCTAACACCTTATCTACAAACAAAAATGGCTGTCTGTGAGGCAAGATGTCCATAATCTGCATTACATCATATAAAGGTTTTGCATTTGCATCATAAACCTTTTGTATCTTCTTGCCTTTCTCCTTTTTAATGGCTGCCTTAATCTTTTTAGCAAAAGCAACGTTTGCCGCATGACCAGGTCTTGCCGCCATGATATGGCCTTTCAAATGAACGCCAACCAAAGCTAAATCGCCAATCATATCTAACAATTTATGACGAGCTGGCTCATTTTGATAACGCAACTCCATATTGTTCAAAATCCCTTGTGGAGCAACCTCTATTGCACTTCTATTGAAAATTTTGGCTAAATGGTCAAGCTCATCCTTAGTTACTTCTTTATCTACAATTACGATGGCGTTATTTAAATCGCCGCCTTTAATTAAATTGTGAGATAATTGATATTCTAACTCATGCAAAAAGCAAAAAGTTCTACATGAAGCTATTTCTTTTTTAAATTCAGCTATGCTAGATATTCCTGCGTGTTGACTTCCCAAAACAGGAGAATTATAGTCAATCATGCAAGTAAAACGATAGTCGTCTAATGGCATTGCCACAATTTCTACCTTTCTATCTTCTTCTGTATAAGTAATGTTGTGAGGGATAGTGAAATATTCGCGGTCAGTCTCTTGAGAAGCAACGCCTACCTCCTCTAATGCTTCGATAAATTTAATTGAGCTGCCATCCATAATTGGTGTTTCTGGCCCATCTAATTTTAGCAAAACATTATCTAAATCCATCCCCACTAAAGCAGCCATTACATGTTCAACAGTACTTACGCTTGCTCCGTTCTGAGTAATCGTAGTTCCTCTTGCTGTATCAGTTACATTATCGCAATCTGCATCTACAATAGGTTGACCAGGAAGGTCAATTCTTTGAAACTTAAAACCGTGATTGTCTGGTGCTGGGCAAAAAGTTAAGGTAACATTTGCTCCAGTGTGCAAACCTACACCAGCCACAGAAATTTCGCTTTTTATAGTTTTTTGCTTAACGTTCATTCTTATTTTTGTATTGTACCTATTTGTTCTATAATAGCTGTTAATTCTGCTATTTTAGCCTCTAAATCTCTTATGCGTTTATCAACTTCTGGCAATCTTTTAAAAATTACGGTAGAGCGCATCCATTCTTTTAGAGGTTGGGCTGGACTACCATGCCATTGTTTATTCTCTGCTGTGTCGAAATTAATTCCTGCTTGTGCACCAATTTGAGTGCCTTTACCCAAATTCAAATGACCAGCAATACCAACCTGACCTCCAATAACGGAATTATCCCCCAATTTTGTACTGCCAGATATGCCTGTTTGAGCTGCAACTACCGCATGAGCGCCAACATCCACATTGTGTGCAATTTGAATTAAGTTATCCAACTTTGCTCCTTTGCGGATAAAGGTAGAGCCCATCGTTGCCCTATCAATAGTTGTATTTGCACCAATTTCCACGTCATCCTCAATAACAACGTTCCCAATTTGTGCAATCTTATTATATGTTCCGTCTGGCTGTGGCGCAAAGCCAAAACCATCGCTACCAATTACAGCGTTTGAGTGGATGGTAATTCGATCTCCTATTAACGAGCGATTATAAATTTTTACGCCTGGGAAAATGATGGTATCACTTCCAATTTTAGAATCTTTACCAACGTATACCTGTGAATATATTCTCGTGTTATCTCCTATTTCAACGTTTTCTTCGATGCTACAGAAAGCGCCAATAAATACGTTTTTTCCAATTTTTGCTGTCGGATGTACAAAACATGGTTGAACTATCCCCGCTGGAGCATAATCATGATTTAATGCTTCATTATATTTTTCTAATAATACAGAAAAGGCACTATAAGGGTCTTTAACTTTTACTAACGTTGCACTTACTGGTTGTGTTGGCACAAAATCACTAGAGACAATTACCACCGATGCTTTTGTAGTATATAAGTAATTCTCATACTTAGGATTAGACAGAAAACAAAGCGAGCCATTGCTGCCATCCTCTATCTTAGAAAGCTCCCCAACTTTTACGGTTTCATCTCCATCGATGGTTCCATCTAAAAACTCGCTTATCTGCTTGGCAGTAAATTGCATCTTACAAAGTTAAATGTTAAATTGATATGAACAAATAAACAACATCCGTTAATCTTACCACAAGGATAAGACTGTTTAACTGGTAAAAGGTTATTTTATTATGTTAAAAAATGCTAAATATCTCTTGTATAGCAAAGGATGTGCTTTTTTACCGTCTTATCTAAAGATTCTAAGTTAGACAAATCTGACGCTTTTGCAATATCTACCAAATCATTATTCTTCATTAAAATATTGATATTACTATTGCCTGCATTGTATGCTCGGTTTCTAATGGTGTCTGTAAAAACAAAATAGGCAACATCATCCTCTTCCAAGTTTAACGCTAAAGCTGTTTGAACAGCTAAGTGTTCTATTCTACCGGCACTTGGTTCTTCATTGCTAATTTCAACCTTATACAAACTTCGAGCGTTTAACATTTTACAAAGCCTAGACAAAATCATATCTTCATGATTTTCCCAAACCTTAATTGCGGCGTAAATATCTTGGTCATCGAGTTTTGAGAACTGAAGCAAATGATTTTCACCCTCAAAAAAATTATGCTCAGTAATATCGTTTTGCAAGAAATGTTGCAAGGCGGGTGTTGCAAATAAAACATCTCCAGCAGATGCTAACTCTTTTGCTCTTTCTAAAATTTTAACCAATAATTGTTCTGCAGCAATAACAGTTTTATGCAAATAAACCTGCCAATACATTAATCTACGAGCAATTAAAAACTTTTCTATCGAGTAAATTCCTTTTTCTTCGATTACTAAATTGTCATCAACAACGTTGAACATTTTAATGATTCTGTCGAAGCTGATTACACCCTCGCTTACGCCTGTAAAAAAGCTATCGCGATTTAGGTAATCCATTCTATCTAAATCAAGTTGCCCAGAAATGAGTTGGCAGAAAAACCCACGATGGTAATTTCCTCTAAAGACATTTATTGCAGCCGTTAATCGTCCATCGAATTCTTCATTCAACTTATCCATCATCAGCATAGAAATATCTTCATGGCTAATTCCGTTGACTAGTGTATGCTCCAGTGCATGAGAAAAAGGTCCGTGGCCAATGTCATGCAAAAGGATGGCAATAGTAGCAGCTTCTTCTTCTTCTGGAGAAATTTGATGTCCTTTATTCCTTAAAACTTCTAATGCCAAACTCATCAGATGCATCGCTCCTATAGCATGATGAAAACGGGTATGAATTGCCCCTGGATAAACCAAATGAGTCATTCCCAACTGTTTAATATATCTTAACCTTTGAAAATAGGGATGCGAAATTAGGTCGTAAACTAATGCAGATGGTATGGTGATGAACCCATAAACAGGGTCGTTTATTATTTTCTTTTTGTTCATTTTTTAATTCGTTGGAACGTTAACAGGTTGGAATGTTGCCAATGCAAACTAAAAACTGCCAACTGATATATTACGGTACAAAAATTGCTATTTTTATCGACAGTAAAAAAGACCAGCTCTTTTAAAAACTTTAATTTACATAAAAAGTATATATAATGCAGGAAACCAAAATTTTATGGGCCGATGATGAAATTAACCTATTAAAACCACATATATTATTGCTTAACGAAAAGGGATATCACGTTACCACTTTTACCAATGGTAACGATGCCTTAGAAGCGTTTGGAAAAGAGCATTTCGACTTGGTGTTTTTAGATGAAAATATGCCAGGATTAAGTGGCTTAGAAACACTTTCTGCAATAAAAAATATCCGTTCGGATGTGCCTGTTGTTTTAATCACTAAAAGTGAAGAAGAAAACCTAATGGAAGATGCCATAGGTTCTAAAATAGACGACTATTTAATTAAGCCCGTTAACCCGAAACAGGTTTTGCTTACGATTAAAAAAATCATAGATAACAAACGTTTAGTCAGCGAAAAAACTTCATCAGCATACCAACAAGATTTTAGGAATATCGGTATGACTTTAAATGACCGATTAAGCTACGAAGAATGGGTAGACATTTATAAAAAATTAGTCTTTTGGGAGCTTGAATTAGAGAAGTTAGATGACCCACAAATGCATGAGATTTTAACTATGCAGAAGTCTGAGGCAAATATGCAGTTCTCTAAATTTATCGAAGACAACTATTTGGGCTGGGTAAATGGTAAAGAAAAGGCTCCTTTACTTTCTAATGAGTTGTTAAAGAAAAAAGCATTTCCATTAATTAATGATAAAACACCTGTTTTTTTCATCTTGATTGATAATTTACGTTACGACCAATGGAAAATCATAAACCCATTAATTAGCGAGTATTTTAGGTTAGAAGAAGAAGATACTTACTCAAGTATTTTACCGACTGCCACCCAGTATGCTCGTAACGCCATTTTTTCAGGCTTGATGCCTCTAGATATGGAAAAAAGATTCCCAGCCTTATGGCAAAATGATGATGATGAAGGCGGAAAAAATATGCACGAGGAAGCTTTTTTAGCAGACCAAATTAAACGCAGTTTGCGTAAAGATTGCAAGTTCAGTTACCACAAAATTTTAACTTTTGACCAAGGAAAGGATTTAACAGAAAAAGTAGGCAATTTGATGGACAATGAGTTTAACGCCATTGTTTACAACTTTGTAGACATGTTATCTCACGCTCGTACAGACATGCAAATGATTAGAGAGCTAGCTAATGACGATGCCGCTTATCGTTCTTTAACATTATCATGGTTTGAGCATTCTCCGTTACTAGATTTATTGAAAAAGATTTCTCAAAAACGAGTTAAATTAATCATTACTACAGACCACGGAACTATTAGGGTTAAACACCCTAGTAAGGTGATTGGAGATAGAAACACAAACACCAATTTGCGTTACAAACAAGGTCGAAACCTTAATTACAATGCCAAGGATGTATTTCTAATCAAGAATCCACATGAAGCGATGCTTCCAAAAATAAACATCAGTTCTAATTACATTTTTGCCAAAGAAGACCAATATTTCGTTTATCAAAATAACTACAACCAGTTTGTAAATTATTATAATGAGACATTTCAACATGGTGGAATTTCACTAGAGGAAATGATTATCCCTGTGGTTACATACAGTTCTAAGTAAAAGCCTCATCCTTAATCCCCTCTCCATAAGAGAGGGGGCATAAGTGAAAATTGCTTCGCATTTTCCGTCTCCCGACTTTCGGACTTCCTTTTTTTTATCTTTGCAAAATGAAAACCATTTCTATCAATAGCACCGTTGAACTAAATGCAGTTGCAGAAGAATTATTAACATTTGCAAACGGTAACAAATTCTTCATTTTCGAAGGCGAAATGGCTGCTGGAAAAACAACTTTTATAAAAGCTTTTTGCGCTATTTTGGGTGTAGATGATGTAGTTAGCAGTCCAACGTTTTCCATTGTTAACGAATATGAAAGCCCTGCAGGATTAATTTATCATTTCGACTTTTATAGATTAAAAAACCAGCAAGAGGCTTATGATATTGGTTACGAAGAATACTTTTACAGCGGTGATTATTGCCTTGTAGAATGGCCAAGTAAAGTAGAAGACCTTTTGCCAGAAAAGTACATCAAGGTTGAGATTGAGATTACTGGTGAGGAGCAGCGTTTGTTTAAATTTACACGAGTTGATGGTTAATAGTTGATGGACGATTGCCAGGGTATGTATACGAGCTGGCCATTAACCATTGACCATTGTCTATAAACCTTTTTCCATCACCATCTTCCAAAAAAAATCGTATCTTCAAACACCTAAAAACTACCGATTATCATGGCTACAGGATTAAGAGAAGGCATGGCCGCTATTGCTCAGAGAGGATTAATGCAGACCCAAGAGGAGACGCTGGAAACTAACCAAAAAAGTAATAATCTATACATCGGTATTCCAAAAGAAACTTCGTTTCAAGAATGTAGAATTGCACTAACTCCGCTTTCTGTTGCGCTTTTAGTTAATAACGGGCATAGAGTGGTGATTGAATCTGGCGCTGGTGTTGCTGCGAACTTTACAGATAAAGACTATAGCGAACAAGGGGCCCAAATTTCTTACAGCAAAAAAGATGTTTACGCGGCCGATATCATTGTTAAAATTGCTCCGCCTACTTTAGAGGAGGTTGGTTTAATGCATAAAGGGCAAACGCTAATTTCAGCCTTGCAAATTGGGACTTTGAAAGAAGCCAATTTAAAAGCCATCCTTCATAAAAAAATCAATGCATTATGTTTTGAGAATTTGAGGGATGAAGGGAATGTTTTAAGTGTGGTACGTGCCATGGGCGAAATTGTTGGCTCAGCTTCTATATTTATCGCAGCAGAATATTTGAGTAGCGCATTTGGCGGAAAAGGTTTGATGTTAGGTGGTTTTACTGGCGTTCCACCTACCGAAATCGTAATTTTAGGTGCAGGCACTGTTGGCGAATATGCAGCTAGAACAGCTCTTTCTTTAGGTGCAGAAGTCAAGGTTTTTGACAGCTCTATTTTTAGGCTAAGGCGTTTGCAAAATAATTTGGGAAGCAGGGTTTTTACGTCTGTTATGCAACCTATCGTGCTTAACAAAGCGATAACAACTTGCGATGTAGTAATTGGCGCAGTGAGGTCTGAACATGGCCGCAGCCCTTGTTTAGTAATGGAAGAAACCGTTGCCAGAATGAAACCCCACTCTGTTGTTGTTGACGTAAGCATTGACCAAGGCGGTTGTTTTGAAACATCGGAGGTTACCAACCACAAAGACCCAGTTTTTAGAAAGCACGATGTGATTCATTATTGTGTGCCCAACATTGCATCAAGGGTTCCTAGAACTGCTTCTTATGCTTTAACCAATATTTTTGCGCCAATTTTAGTGGATATTGGCGATATGGGTGGATTAATGAATTTGGTGTGGAATAAAGCAGGAATTCGTGAGGCTTTATATGCTTATCAAGGTCATTTAACAAATAAAGATTTAGCCAACATTTACAATCTCCCTTTTAAAGATTTGGAGTTATTAGTCGTTTCTAATCAATAATGTTTCGTCATTGCGAGGCACAGCCTGTCCCGATTATTCGGGAAAGCAATCCATTTTAGAAATTAAATTTTAGATGAAAAACCTGAACATCCTTCTTTTTATCCTATCGATTTCTTTATCGGCTTGTGCTCAAAAAAATGCACAAAATCCTTTTGGGTTAAAAATAATCAACGACTATAAAGTTTACAAAGCTGATTGTAAAACTAACCCGAACAATGAGTTAATCGAGATTAAAAAAGCCATTCCGCCTGTGGTATTAGACATCCGCTATGCGACGAAAAACAACTTTATGCAACAGGTGATGTATAATCAAGCCAAAGCATTTGCAAGAAAACCTGTCGTAGAACATCTTAAAAAAATCCAAGCTGTTTTAAAAACAAAAGGCTACGGATTAAAAATATTTGATGCTTATCGTCCTTATGCAATTACTATAGCGTTTTGGGAAAAAGCAAGCGATAAAAACTTCGTAGCCAATCCAAATAAAGGTTCTAAACATAACCGTGGCTGTGCGATAGATTTAACCATCATAGACCTCAAAACAGGCAAAGATGTGCCAATGCCTACGCCTTATGACAGTTTTGCTCCAGAAGCAGCTCCGCATTTTGAAAAGCTTCCAGCCGCAATTATTAAAAACAGAGATTTTTTAATCGCAACAATGCAGGCAAATGGCTTTAAGGTAATCTATAACGAATGGTGGCATTTCGATTTTAACGGCTGGCAAGATTATGATTTGATGGATATTCCATTTGAGAAATTGTAGCATCTATTGAACAAGGTCCCTGGGCTTGTAAATGAATTGAAGATAGATTAGTGCGATGAAAATAATACCAGTGCAGATGTAGAATATGCTTGGGATTGTCGCAATATCATCAATGAAAATACTTCCAGCGAAATTCTTAAGATAACCGTTCGCCCATATTTATCAGAAACCTTGCCCGCAACAAATCTAATGAGTAGAGATGCGAGGGTAAACACCATAAAAAACAATCCCTTATTGCTTGTACCCAAATGATGGCTCCAATCTGAAATTACAGTTAAGATTACACCATAACTGATATAACTCCATAAAACTATCAGCGCTGCTGGAAGAACCTGCCACTCGATAATGTCTTCTTTTTTAATTTTTAGATGCACTGCCTTGAACTTTTGCTTGTTAGGCAATGTTTCCTTCATATTCGCTAGAATAACGATTGACAATAGCGCAAATAGAGACGAAGCATAAAATAACATGTCAATTGAAAAATGGTCGGTAATGGCGCTTCCAATTGCTGGTCCGATTGCTAAACCGGTGCTAAAACAAACGCCATGAACACCCATTGCTTCGCCCCATCTATCAGAAGGAACTAAATCGGCAACATAGGCGGAAGTTGCTGTTGGTTTAAAACCAGTAGAAAAACCGTGTAATAATCTTAAAAAAAGAAATCCTGCGACTGATGTTAATATTGGATATAAAAATCCACATAAAAAACATACAATGGAGCCAACCGCCATTACAGGAACGCGGCCGATGGTGTCTGTTAACTTTCCGCTAAAGGGGCGAGAAATACCTGCCGTTAACGTAAAAAGCGCAATGATTAAGCCTTTATATTCTGAACCGCCTAAAGCTGATAAATAAGCTGGCAACTCAGGAATGAGCATGTTAAAGCTAGCTGAAAAAAGAAAAGAGCTTAAACAAACTAGCCCAAATTGTAGGGTATAAATACTGGATGGAGATTGCAATTAGATTATAAGTTACTTATTCATTTTCATTGCTTTAGCTTCTCCACCTTCAGTATGATGAGAAACGCCATAGCGGCTTGTTTTTACTTCAGTTTTTTTCCCTTTAACCGTAACCGTAAAAAGATAATCATAGTCATCATCAGTTAAAGGCTTAACTGGTTTTTCTCCACCAAAAGCTTCAATTACTTCTAAAACAGTGTTCGAATGTCCAACAATTAAAATGTTTTTGCCTTTTGCATTTTCCATTAATTGAGCTGCGAGTGCCTTTGTTTGCTCTGGATTATAGGTTTTAATGGAAATCCCTATTTTATCTGCTAATGGAAATCCCGTTAATTTGGTTCTTTTATAATTCGTAGCAAAAATAGAATCAATTTTTTGCCCTTTTAATTCTTTTGCAAGCGCCTGAGCCCTTTCACTGCCTTCTGGAGATAATTCTGGGTCTTTCTCTTTGGGGTCGCCAGTTAACTTTTCAGCATGTCTAACCACATAAACTTTTAATGCTTTTTGTGCATTTACAGTTTGGTGACCAACAAGCAATAAGAAGCAAATTATTATAAAGTTTTTCATATTTATATTCTAAAAGGATTCGATTAATTTTTTAATGTCAGATTTATCGTGCCAACTACTTAAAACAATTCTATTCACGTTCGGTCCGTCCTTATCGGGGTATGGGAATGATGAAACGAGAATGTTGTTTGTCAGCAACTTTTCGCTAATGTCTGCATTTTTAAAGAAAAACACTGGAAAATCTTCAATAAAATGCCATTCGTCTTTTCCTTTCAGTTCCTCGCTCAAGGTAAAGACGTTGTCCCTTAG
>SEDG01000541.1 GCA_004295885.1 Pedobacter sp.
TCTATAACTTCTGGTCCGATTCCATCTCCTGCTAAAAGCGCAATATTAAGTTTCATATATAGTTTTTTTGATTATTAAATGATGTTCAGCATTTTTTGGGTAGCCTTAATTGCTGAAACAGTTTGATCTGAGTCTAGCCCTCTAGTAATAAATATTTTGGTTGGTACTTCCCAAGTGATAATTGTCTCGCACAAAGCATCCGAATTACTACCTGGTGCTATTCTTACCGCATAGTCAATTAACTTAGGTAAACTTAACTGTTTTTTGCCATACACCTTCGTTAAGGCAATCATAAAAGCATCGTACTGTCCATCACCTTGTGCATTTTCCTCAAATTGTTCACCTTCAATGGTTACTGCGATGGTTGCCGAAGGCCTTAAACCCATCGAATTTGTTAATACGTAAGAGTCAACTTTTACTTTTTCTTCATATAAACTGCTATCCAGCACATCTGAAATAATATAAGGCAAATCTTCTTTGGTTACGGTTTCTTTTCTGTCTCCAAGCTCTATTACCCGTTGAGTAACTTTTTTCAAATCTTCATCGTTCAGCCTTAAACCTAGTTCTAAAAGATTCTTTTCGATGTTTGCTTTTCCTGATGTTTTACCTAAAGCATATTGCCTTTTTCTCCCAAATCGCTCTGGAAGCAAATCGTTAAAATAAAGATTGTTTTTGTTATCGCCATCAGCGTGAATACCCGCTGTTTGTGTAAACACATTATCGCCCACAACAGGTTTGTTAGTTGGAATTCTAACCCCAGAGAATGTTTCTACCAACTTGCTTACTTTATAAATTGATGATTCATTTACACTCACATCAACCTCAGGAGCAAAATCCTTAATTACTGCAATTACACTGGCTAAAGCTGCATTTCCAGCTCTTTCACCCATTCCGTTTACAGTAAGGTGTAAACCATGTATGCCAACTTTTACTGCTTCCAATACGTTTGCAGTACCTAAATCGTAGTCGTTATGTGCATGGAAATCGAAGTGAATAGTTGGATACTTTTTTAATAGTTCACTTATAAATTGGGTAGTTTCTGCAGGAGTTAAAATACCCAGTGTATCGGGTAATAAAATACGCTCAATCTTTTGCGTAACTAAAAAATCTAAAAACTGAATAACATATTCGGGAGAATTACGCATCCCGTTGCTCCAATCTTCTAAGTAAACATTGGTAGCGATACCGTTGGTAGCTGCCAAATCAATCACATGTTTAATTTCGGCAAAGTGTTGTTCAGGCGTTTTTTTAAGCTGGTACGTGAGGTGATTTAGCGAACCTTTGGTTAATAGATTCTGAACCTTTACACCAGCATTGATCATCCAGTCGATAGAAACACCGTTGTCTACAAAAGAAAGTACTTCAATGCGATTGATGTGTCCATTTGCTGCTGCCCAGTTTGTAATGGCTTTAACTGCCTGAAACTCTCCATCAGAAACACGTGCAGACGCTACTTCTACGCGGTCTACATGTAATTCCTCTATGAGTAGTTGACTAATCGTTAACTTTTCGGAAATGGAAAACGACACTCCAGATGTTTGTTCTCCATCTCGAAGTGTAGTATCCATAATTTCTATTTTTCTTTTTTCCATTGAGGGCTGGTTCCTGATATAGGTCGTTTAGCGTGGTTTAATTGGTCAATTCTCTTTCCTAAAACGGAAGTTTAGTCGCAAAGTCTTCAATTTCTGTTTTGATGCTTTGCAAATAATCGATGTCATCAAATCCGTTTAACATGTTGTGTTTTTTGTACGGACTGATATCAAATGATTCCTTTTCTTCAGTGCATAAAATCGAGATGGTTTGTGCATCTAAATCCACTTCTAATTCTGTATTCGGATTTGCTAAAACTGCAGTAAAGATTTTGTCTGCAAATTCAGCACTCACTTGTACTGGCAACACGCCAATGTTTAAGCAGTTATTTTTAAAGATATCTGCAAAAAAACTAGATACTACACATCTAAATCCATAATCGTATACTGCCCAAGCTGCATGTTCTCTTGATGAACCTGAGCCGAAGTTTTTACCTCCAACTAAAATTTTTCCGCTATAAATTGGATTGTTTAATACGAAGTCTTTTTTAGG
>SEDG01000002.1 GCA_004295885.1 Pedobacter sp.
TGATGAGCGTGCTTTGATTCAATTGCTTCTATTGGGCTAGAAAATTGATGAAAAGAATAGAATCAAAAAAGCCTCAACTTTCGTTAAGGCTTTTTGCGGACCGGACGGGTCCGTGATTTTATGATTTATCGGCCTGTATGCCAAAATTTTAAGGTTTTTGCTCGTGAGTACTCACGAATTACTCACTGGAAATCCATCCAGATGGTAGTAAATGGTATGAACAAATTTAATTATTTCCCATTCAAATAGCAATTATTTTTTGCCTTTTATTGATTAAATATCGCTTGTCAATTATTTCCAGAGAGAAGTCAACTTCTACCCCAGTGCCCAAGCCCTGTCACCCCTCTCGTATGGATAGTCCCCTATAAATTTTCCCGGCACAGGCACATATCGCATGGTCTTGGTACAACCCTCTTCTGAAGTGAAATAACTCAACAATGTCAACTGCATCATCATTCCGAAAAAACGTGGTGAATCTTTCTTTTGGTCACTTGCGGCGAATGCTTTCTCCCTGCGTTGAAAGTCCTTCATGAATTGTAGGCGATCACCCGTTTTGCCATCTTTAAAGTCTCTATCGAATTCATCGTTGAAATCACGATTAAGTTTATCTAGACCATCTAAAAAAGTCTGCTGATTTATTTGGCTGTAACAATCGTTAACAATCAAGGCTATGACTGGCGCTACGTCAGCATCTTTCGCCCCAGGAGTTTTGGTCCTCGGCAATATGGTATCAGCGATTTCATTTAACAGCCCGAGGTTTCTTTCATCGAATAATTGAGATGCCAATGGCTGTTGCCTGCAACCCGAAAGCCAAACTTCAGCACCTATCACAACACCACCTAATATCAGGGCAACACGGTTAAGAGCTTCCTTTCTGGTCATATTTATAAATATCATTGCTATTTCGATTATCTACAAGCAAACTTAATTTTAATACCTTATTTGGTTAAAATAGTATTAGCTAAAGCCTTTGTTTTCAAATAGATTTGAATTGACCTAATATATGACGACCTCGTTTTCACTTAAAAAATCGTATCGAGAATGCTGAACAAAGTTCTAATAGCAATATCCATCTGCGGCTGGCTCCTAACCGAAAATGCCCTGGCCAAGCCTAAGGTTCTTGTCTTTACAAAGACAACGAGATACAAGCATGAATCTATCCCAGACGCGACCAAGGCACTCATAAAATTGGGCAAGCAAAACGACTTCGAGGTTGACACAACAACGGATGCCAAGATGTTCAACCCAAAAACCTTGACGCAATATAAGAGCATAATTTTTTTGAGCACTACCGGAGACTTATTGGATTCCGCACAAAAAGCTTGCTTTATAAAGTATATACATAATGGAGGTGGTTTTGTAGGCATTCATTCCGCTTCTGCATCTGAAAAGGGATGGCCTTGGTACGGTCGGCTGGTCGGTGCCGTTTTTACAGATCACCCTGAGCCGCAAACTGGAAATGTCTTGGTAATCAACAGAACCGATCCCTCAACTAGGCACTTGCCAAGAATATGGGTACGGAAAGATGAATGGTATAATTTCGACCGCGTCCCAACTGACGTCTCTGTCTTAATCTGTGCCGACGAAAGATCTTACGAAGGGGGCAAAAATGGCAAATACCACCCATTGGCATGGAAGCACTCTTTTGAGGGTGGCAAGGTATTTTATACTGCCTTAGGTCATTTTTCCGAATCATACTCCGACCCCTTGTTCCTTAAACATCTTTTAGGTGGCATTAAATACACAATGGCAAAAAAATAATTCTGACTGAAAAATTATATCGATGAATAAATTCCATTACGATGCGATCGTGGTTGGCTCTGGTATCTCTGGGGGATGGGCTGCCAAGGAACTAGCTGAGAAAGGCCTAAAGGTTTTGCTTCTCGAACGGGGTAAAAACATAGAACACATCAAAGACTATGTAAATGCAAACAAAGCCCCTTGGGAGCTGCCACATCGAGATGTACCAGATAAAAATGCCATCGCAAAAAAGCCGTTATTGAATCAATCTGGGACATTAAACGAATCCAATCCTGACTTTTGGGTAAATGAAATTGACAGCCCCTATACATCGATCAAACCCTATACCTGGAAAAGGGGGTATCAGGTCGGTGGCCGGTCACTCACCTGGGGCAGGCAAACCTACCGCTGGAGTGATTTTGATTTTGAAGCCAACCTGATTGAAGGAGTTGCCATAGATTGGCCCGTGCGATATAAGGAAATAGCCCCTTGGTATGATTATGTGGAACAGTTCGCGGGGATAAGTGGCTCCATGGAGAACCTCCCACAATTACCCGATGGCAAATTCTTACCCCCAATGGAAATGAACTTCCTGGAAAAAGATGTGGCTTCACGGATAAAAAAGATTTATGAAGATCACAGGAGAATGATCATTGGCAGGACAGCCAATCTCACTACCCCGCTCAATGGAAGAACAAATTGCCAATACAGGAACAGGTGTGCCTTAGGATGTCCATTTGGTGGTTATTTCAGTTCACAATCAGCAACATTACCCGCTGCAGTTGCAACTGGAAACTTAACCATCAGGCCATTTTCAATAGTTACCCAAGTATTGTATGACAAGGATAGGAAAAGGGCAAAGGGAGTAGAGGTTCTAGATGCCGAAACGAATCTAACCTATAAGTTCACCGCTAGTGTCATATTCTTGAATGCATCGACCTTCAACAGTGCATGGATCCTAATGAACTCCGCCACGGACATTTGGCCCGACGGGTTAGGTAGCAGTAGCGGTGAGCTGGGACATAACATCATGGACCACCACGTTGGAGGGGGAGCAACCGGAATTGCCAAGGGTTTTGAAGATAAGTATTATTATGGGCGAAGAGCGAATGGGATTTATATCCCTAGATACAGGAACCTGTTTGGAGACAAAAGAAATTACCTAAGGGGTTTCGGCTATCAAGGAGGCGCTTCCAGAGAAGCTTGGAGCAGGGAAATCCCAGAGATACAGATTGGGGGTGACTTTAAGGATGCACTTGCTGAACCAGGCGACTGGTCCATGTCAATAGTTAGTTTTGGAGAGGTTTTACCTTACCACGAAAACAAAATATCTCTGAACAAAAACATAAAGGACAAATGGGGGCTCAGCACCCTGAACATCGATGCCGAGCTAAAGGAAAATGAACGCCTAATGGAAATAGACATGGAAAACGACGCAGTGGAAATGTTGAGAAAAGTTGGGTTGGAAGACGTTAAGGGCTTCGTAAAAAGAAAGACCATAGGCGCCACGCACGAAATGGGCTCTGCTAGAATGGGCAGCGACCCAAAAACCTCAGTCTTGAACAAACATAACCAGATCTGGGACGCTCCGAATGTCTTTGTCACAGATGGTTCCTTTATGACATCCTCCTCTTGTGTAAACCCTTCATTGACCTATATGGCTTTTACGGCAAGGGCAGCAGAGTATGCCGTGGAAGAACTCAAAAGATCCGATCTATAACGCCGATCATTTGTATTTCATAACAAAATCAATGATCCTATCCCTGTTCGGAGAAACATCATCACCCAGGGCATCTCTCATCTCAACGTGACCCTTGTTTGGCTGTGTATAAAAATATACGTTTTTACTTCCCAGCTTTGACAGCAAAAAATGATATACCTGATTATCTATGATGGTCTGTCCCTCGTTCCCACCGGTAGAGATATAAATGGGAACTTGGGTTTTGTGAGCTAAGGCGAGTGGCATTGCATCCGGCCTCAAGGAGAGCATCTCGGTTTGCGGCACCCCTAAGTCCTTCGCCAAGTTTGCATGTTGCCTAGTTTGCCCACTCATTGGAATGTATCCCCTTATTTGTCTCGGATTAAAACCGAGTTCCTTAAACCAGGTTGGATCGATACTTAGCATATGGGTAATGTATCCACCTGCAGAAAAGCCCGAGACAAATAAAGATTTTGGGTTGCCCCCATAAGCCCGGATGTTTTTTGAGACCCAGACAACAGAGGCAGCTGCATCCCGGAGATAATCCGGCCATTTAGTGCCGTTTTTACCGCTGAGCCTGTAATTAACCATCACCAGGCCAATACCATTCCGTAAGAACTGATAGCCAAAGTTGTTGCTCCAGTTTGCCCAACCCTCGCTCTTGTCACCTTCAACCAATCCACCACCGTGAAAATAGACAATGACTGGAAAACTGCCAACTGGGAGGTCAGGCATATAGATGTCAAGGTTACATCTTTCCCTTTCATAGGTATTCAATGTATCACCGGTCTTATATGACAGATCCTTAAATCTTAACCCCGTGATTCCATTATGGGAAATCTTTTCTTGTGCAGATACATTGACCCATGATACGCACAGTAACAGTAAACCAGCTATCAATGTTAAACCTCTTTTAAAAAATTCGTTGCTCTTTGCCATATAGTTATGTTTCATATTATCATTGATGGAATGATGGCTGTTTAAGTTGCGGAAAATCCAGTCAGTTGGGTCATTCGGATCCTTGGATCCTTCTGATCATCTCTATACACGCCCTGCTATTGTGATATGGGCACTTCCAAAGGCCTATCTTATCTTGACCGTCCATAAGGGAAAAATCTTTATTTCTTCCCCAAAACCATTCGCCATGATGTCCATCTACGATATATGCCTTGGTATATTTCCATATCTTGATGCATAAATTGAGAAAGAACTCATCATTTGTGAGTTGCCAAGCATTAAAAAAGCCAACTATTGCTTCAGCCTGAACCCACCAGTGTTTTTCATCGACCAAATGGTCGGTATCTGGATTATATTCGTAAATCATTCCATCATCGTCTACACCCTCGGATGCAGCATATGCAATTTTGACAGCAAGCAACTTTGTCTCTGCGATTAGCTGCTCGTCAGAAATGGATAGTGCCGCTTCCTGCAGGAGCCATGCAGCTTCGATATCATGTCCATAAGAAATCACCTTGGATTTTGAAACCCAAAACTCATCAAAAAAAAGATTTAGGTGGTGTTCATCGTTGACGATATGTTTGGAGAAACCAGAAATTAGGTTAACTATTTGAGTTTTGAGTTTTTCATTAGGCCAAATATGATAAAGGTTGGTGTAGGCTTCTAGAATGTGAAGATGGGTATTCATTGTCTTTTTTTCATTCTCGTCTTTTTCACTTAATCGCAAGTCTCCGATTTCCTCCCAATTCCTAGAGAACGCCTCCAAATAACCGCCATTGACCAGATCATAGCTATGATCCTCGATTTCAAAAAACAGGTCCTTTGCAAGCTGAAGGGCTTCGTCATCAAACGTTGCCTTATAAAACTCAGATAGGCCATAAACAGCAAATGAAAGCGCATAGATCTGTTTCTTGGTGTCCAACGCCTTGCCCGTGTAATCCAGGGTCCAGTAAACCCCACCATATCCGGCATCGATAAAATGAGCCCTGAAATACTCAAAGCTACGCTTTGCAACCTCTAGATCTAATGGGTCCTTATTTAAGTTATATGCAGCGGAAAACGTCCAAAGTATTCGTGCATTAAGCACCGACCCTTTATCTGCCTTATCCATCACCACCTCATCTCCACCAATTTGTCCCAAGAAGCCTCCATTCTTATGATCCATTGACTTTCTATGCCAATAAGATAGTATATGGTCGAGCTCGATCCTAAATTCTTCGGCTAATCCGGTTATTGATCCATGTCCTGATATTCGATCTGTCATTGATCAAAGCTAACATTGACCATGGTAATATCATAGTATGATTTTAACATAAACGAATATTAATTATGCCTAACTCTGATATGGTCTTATTTTAACAAAATCACATCTTTTTTTAACGTGAATAATCACAATTCTGACCCCTAACATCTAATTAAACTAACCTTAATCAGTTAATGGACACTTTCATTGATGTAGAAAATAAGAATTATGCTTTTAAAGAGCATATTATTTTAACTAAATTACCTTGCCAAATATAGATTATGTCAAATAATATCATCAGGGAAATTACCCCTCTCACACAAAATGACTGTTTCACTATTTTTTCCAGGAAGAAACAAGAATTCGACTTTCCATTACACACCCATGAGGATATGGAGCTCAATCTGATACTTAACGCTTCAGGTGCCAAGAGGATTGTCGGCGATCATATCTCAGAGATCGAGGATGTGGAATTGGTGCTTGTAGGCTCAAATCTATCCCATGGCTGGTTCATGCATAATTGCCAAAGCAAGGAAATCGTGGAGGTAACGATCCAATTTCATAAAGATCTATTGGATGAAAGATTTTTGAAGAGAAATCAACTGGCCTTTATCAGAAACATGTTTGAGCACTCCAAGAGAGGGGTTTTATTTTCAAGGGAGACCATCGAAAGAATTTCTCCCCGGTTACTTGCCTTGAGCACTAAGGGTGGATTTGACTCGATACTGGAATTGCTATCCATCTTGCACGACCTTTCCATATCCAGGGAAAGTAAGATGCTGTCAGATTCTACATTTACAAAAGAAGATTACAATTACAACAGCAGGCGAATCGAAAAGGTGTTTGAATACATGAACAACAACTTCCACAAGTTAATAACCTTGACGGATGTATCACGAATTGCCAATATGCCCGAGGCATCATTTAGTAGGTTCATAAAAAAACGGACAGGCTACAGCTTCATAGACAGCCTAAATGAGATCAGGTTGGGCCATGTCAGTCGAATGCTGATCGATACCACACAATCTATTGCAGAAATAGCCTTCATATGTGGCTTCAACAACATGGCAAACTTCAATAGAACCTTTAAGTCTAAAAAAGGCTGTACACCAAAGGAATTTAGGGAGAATTATGTAGGTAAACGGGTTTTTATCTAAAATTGTTTACGGCTCGTTAAACCGAGCCGTAAACTTGACAATGTTTTATGGGACTAAGGCAGCAAGCCAGATGAATGATGCCTTTTTACACCGATGCAATTATAAAAATAATCTCTTCATAAAGGCCTGTAGCTGTTCTCTCCAGAATCTCCATTCATGGCCACCAGGCAGCTCATGGAACTCATGGTTGATCTTTTTCGACGTCAGCAGTTCATCCAATGCAACATGTCCAAGATACCTGGGGTCATCCTTACCACAGGCAATCCACAGTAACTTTAATTTTTCATTAACGAGAGCTGGTTTGTCAAACACATTTGGAACTCTTTCATTGATATCAAATTTGGCATCACTTAACAAACCAGCACTAAACTCCCCGACATAACTGAACTTATCCTGGTTTCTTAAACCGATGACATAGGCCTGTCCCCCGCCCATTGATAGTCCGGCAATTGCCCTTGAATTTTTGTCAGTAAACACCCTATAGTTCTTTTCGATAAACGGCATGACGTCCTGGATCAGTTCTGCCTCGAGGTTTTCTATTCCGTCCTTGGTGCTACCCCCAGCCCAGCTTCCATCAGTTAGTCCGTTGGTCATCACAATAATCATGGGTTTTGCCTGCTTGGTTGCAATCAAGTTCTCCAGGATTACGTCAGCCTTCCCAGAGGCTTGGGCCCAACTCGTTTCATTATCGCCACCGCCATGCCTTAAATATAAAACAGGGAATTTTTGCCCTTGGTTTTTTTGATATTCAGCTGGAAGAAAAATGACCATCCCCCTTAATTTTTTCAAGGTAGAGGACTGATATTTTACACTTTGCAGCATCCCATGGGGAACGTCCTGAACTTCGTCAAAACGGGCAGCGAGTCCCGGCACCTCCACAACGCTACCATATACTTCGGTACCGGTTTTTACGATCGGATTTTTAGGATCGATCATATTTATGCCGTCCACATTGAATTGGTAAGAGTAGATGCCCGGAGAAACCGGACCGATTTTAATTTCCCAGTTTCCGGCGGTATCTTTTTGCATCAATTCAGGTTTAATATCCCATTCACCAAAAACAAGTTCTACCTTTTTCGCCCTTGGAGCCTTCAACCGAAAAACGATACGGCCATCTACATTTACTACAGGGGAATAAGGAGGCGAGGCTGGCCCCCACCATCCCTGAACACTATAACTGTTAACGGGCTTTTGAGCGGAACTGTGTAAAAAGCCAATTAATAACACGATTAAAAAAACTGTCCTTTTCATTTCTATTTCTATTTCTATGCTGGGACAAATTACCAACCAGACATTTCATCCAAGCTGACCACGTTTTCCGCTTCTATCAATGCCTTGATCTCTGCAACTTTGTTGTGTTCAAACACCAGTTCCGACCAGCCCATAAAAAAAGTCCATTTAGGTTGCTTCGCCAAAATTGCCGAGCTTGGATATTTTTGACATTCACCGACGGCAATAGGTTTGCCAGCAGCGACCTTTACCATAATGTCATATTTCTCCTGGCTAAAGCCACTTTTATCATCGTAAATATCCAGGGCAGCGACATCCCAATAGGCCGCTCCTGGGTTATAGGCGTCCGCATCGGCGGCTAAAGTCTTAAAGTCCTGTATATCCCAAACCCATATTAGGTTATTTAACTTCTTTGTTCTTGTCAAATAATCGTGCGTGAGCTGATATAATTTTCGGGTTCCCTCGGGTCCTGGACGGCCTCCCCACCAGAAAACACCTTGGTTCATTTCATGCAGCGGCCTAAAGAGAACCTCGACACCCTTTTGTTTAAGTTGATCTAGATATATGGCTATCTCATCCATCATCACTTTCCAACGGGAATTGATTGCGGTTCCATCAGTTAACAATTCTTTCCACTGTGCATCGCTTAGCTTACTAAGCACACCGTTCTTGTCCCAACCACAGGGCTGTTCAAGTGCTGGGCTACAGGCATGCCACATGATATTGACAACAGCTCCTTTCTTCCATTGCACTGCAGCTTCATTAATCATAGTTTGCCTGTTGGCAATGTTCTCTTTTTGAAATAAGAAATCTCCGCTCCAAAAACCAGGAAACTTACCTGTTGCCACTTTAACCGTATCTGTCCATCTTGCGGGATGGGCGTTAGGCTCCCTGTTATGGATGCCAGCTATCGTATATTTTCCAGAAATGGCGTATAAATAATTTAATGACCTGAAACGGGTAGGGCCCTTAATTTTTTTAGTGTCTGGCAGTTTGCCCTTTTGAGCATAGGTGTTGTCGCAAACAGTTGCCAGTGCAACTAACATAATGACAAAACGAATAATTTTCATAGCGGTTCTTTATTAGGAATGTGTTTTATTTAATGATCAGCACCAAATCTGCGTTTGCCGCTAATGTAATATCATTGATCTTTAACTGTTTAGAAACAGATTTCATCTTCCGTGGAGATGAAAGTGCGCCTGTTTCGCACGTGTAAACTTGCAATGTAGGTGCCGTTGACTTGACCTGGGTATTTACGGAAGCCTTAATTGTTTCCTTAGTAGGGTTATACACATAGATGTAGGTCTCCACACCACATTTTACGCTGTATAGTTCCAGTTGTGCTGAACTGGCAACTGCCTTATGGATCAGAAATGAGCCTCTTCCAGCTTTCATCATCATATCTTGGACTTTTCTTACCCTTGCGATGTAGGCGTCAGTGCCTCTATCATCGAAATATTCCCACCACCATGAAAGAGGTAAGATTGGTGTAGGCGTAAAAAGCCCATACCATAGCCCTCTTTTGAAGTCACTATCCATTTCATCGGCGAAAAGATTGAAATCCTTAGACCAATCATACTCATAGCCAAATTCCCCGATTACATACGGCTTCTTGAACTGATTTGTATAACTGACAATAGTGGTCGGTAATGCCTTGTTATTTTTATAGATATGCTTTTGATTAAAATCAATATTGGCAATGGAGTTAAGCCCCTTCAAGTCCCGATGGGAAATACTGGTTGTTACCAAATGCTTAAAAGGATCAATCTTCTTAATATACGCGCTCATTTCATCATGCCACTGCACAATTGCTGCAGGGTCTATTGGATTGTTCCTGTCCCGAAACTGCACGTTGTCAATCTCGTTAAAGAATTCCCAGGCCCCAATTGCATTACTATATCCCCATCTTGCCACAATAAACCTAAGCCTATTCCTATATTGCTGTTTAGCCTTTTCGTCCACAAAAAAATTGGCTGTCGAGGTTGCGTACCTTCCATTACGCTCATCATAAGATCCAGGGCCCAAAGTCAACATTACATATAGCCCAAGTGAGTCTGACAGATCAATCATCCTATCGAGCTTTTTAATTGCGCTTGGGTTAAAGTACTCATCAGACTTAGTGTAACGGCTATTGTTAAAGTTGGAATTCCAGTCCAATGGCAGGTTCCAGGAACAAATCCAGGTACGGTAGTAATTACCACCGTGCGAGGCTAGCGAACGCAACATGTACTCGTAATTATATTTAGGTTTCTCGTGTAAGGCCTTAAAAAACTTAGAATCATCGTTAGCCCTAGACTCCCAGCAAAGGTTCTCGCCAATCCCCCTGAAAAACTCGCCATTGTCGAACTGGAAACCCCAGTCATTCTTTGCATGAAGTATTCCCTTGCCAGTTCCCTTTTTTGATGAGAAAGTTTTTTTCACACTTGACGCCACAGGTCTCTCTTGTTTGTTAAGCTGAAATTTATAGGCATAATTACCGACTTCCTGAGGAGTGAACCTTGCTTTCCATAAAGAGGTTTCATTGCTTTTACCCCTTTCGAAATAACATGGTAAGGTTAATTTCTTGCCAGTGGGACTGGTTATGACCATGTCCAGGCTGATTTCCTCCTGTAAATATGCATTGGCAAACTCCGCCGTGATCAGGATATCCCACTCAGCCTTGGCATATTGGTAAACTACCTTATTCATGACTTTGGAAGTTACGATCTTATTCTCTTGCCCAAAGGTATCTGAAGCATTTATGGAGGCTAGCAGCAGATATAATAATACGATTTTTTTCATTCTTGATATTTGGTTAAAATGGCAGTGCCTGTTTGCCCGCCTACTTTTCAAAGCTAATGGCATAAAGTATTTTAATGTAATGTTATTTTAACATTTGTTTGTACTATGCTTTACCCAATCGATTTTTACGCCAGAAGGTTATTTCCTTGCGGCATTGCGATTTTTTAGCAGAACCAACAGTGGTTCCCTATATGATCCGCTACTGCTTGTATAAAATTTATTTCCAAGCAATAGTTCAGGTTTCCCATCACCATCAACATCACCCACATCCATGGTTAACCCCTTTTGGAAAGGTATGTCCTTTGGTAAGGCAAATGGCTGAAATGAGTAATTTCCATTGTTCTGTAGATAAACAAACGCCTCCCAAGGGGTTATCGCAGCGGGAAACGCGCTAATTGCAGCTATGTCAAGGTCTCCATCTAAATCCAAGTCTTTCGCAATTGCCTTGTAACAGCCATTTATGGGATGAAAATATCTTAGCTTGAATTTATTCCCTCCCTCATTTAGATAGAGATATATGCCATGGTATGGCTTTAAGATTTTACTGAGGTCCGCATTGTCCCCACAGGTATAGAGGATATCAGTCAGTCCATCCCTGTTAAAATCAATCCGTTGGAAAGAACTGGATCCATAAGAGGGCGGAAAGGACATGATTCGCTTTTCAGTAAATTTTCCATCCCCAATATTGGCATAAAGATAAATGGCCTCGTCTGCCTGGGCGAACAGTGCCCAAATATCTGGCAGGCCATCGTGATCATAATCGTCGATTTTCAGGTCAATCGCACCGGGAAAATCGCGTAGAACATGCGTTTGATAAACCCCCTTGCCCATATTCTCTCGCCAAGTTAACCGGCCCAGCATATTGCCGAATTCTGCTATCAACTGATCTGGCAATCCATCTTTATTAAAATCTGCACTCAATGCCTTGAGTGGCCTGCCCAGACTCCCAAAATTGTTATACTTGGCTAGGCCTTTGATGCCCATAGGTGAAAGATCAGCTTTTGCCAACATCCCATTTTTTAGGTTATTGGCATTGAAGTCTTTCCCGATAATCGTGGCCACCGCTGAACCTGCCTGTAAATTAATATCTACGACAGGACCGGGCGTACTTACCTTTTCAAGTATCGTTAACTGTCTGTCAAGCGAATAAAGCCTATTGGCCATACCATCTCCAACATAGATTTGTTGCCTTTTAGAATCAATCTTAACCACTGTAGCGATGGCCAGCTTGCTGAAGAAAGCGGAGTCCGGTAACTTCACCTCAAAATTTGGAAGCCCAAATCTCACAGGTAGGGTAACTCGCTGTGCCGGCATCTCAAGGGGAGCCTGATTGACATAAAAGTCCTGGAGTTTTTGCCAACTTCCTTGGTCTATTACCGCAACCCTTGGGAAAAGCTTTCAGTTATGGAATCTAGGGCGTGGTTAGAAGGAGTGGCGCCGAGCAGTAGCCCCATAGACGGGAGTACAGATTTAGCCCAAATTTCTTTTGTGAGCAAAGAAGGCTCTGGGAAGGCATGGCAGCTTTGGCAATATCTTTCGGCAAGGGTTCTTGCCTCAACCGTTCCGCTTTCCGGTGCCTTTGCCACAGATGTGAGCTTGGTATGCCTCGGGTATAAAAAGACTAACAGGATAATGACACAACCGATCCCTATTAAAACCAACCTGTTTTTTGATTGCATGTTTATCGATTATAAATGGCCCATAACATTTTCCGCCATGGGCCATTTTTATTATGGTAACATTACCAAGCTAACATTATCAACCAAGAAATCTCCATTTGATTTCCCCGCGGATGTAAGCACGCCGATTCCAACGTACACCGTACCCGTCAAGGTAGCCGTATATACGCCATTAGTGGCGACGAGCAATCCATAACCTCCATTTAAAGGGGCCAATTGGGAGATTTCTCCATCTAATGCCTTTGAATTTTGATTGGATCCCCAACCATTCCAGGTATTCAGGCCATAGATGAAATTGTTATCTGGACTAGAATTATTCTCCACCCAAAGCGTATTACTCTTAGAGATATAAAATTGCAGGAAAGAAAACGTAGCTCCAGCTGGAACCTTAACTTGGGCGGTAAATCTATATTTCTTGCCTGATGTCACCTGAACTGCCTGATAGATAATGCCACTTACAGAGCCGGTGAAAGATGGCCAACGCAAGCAACCATTATAACCAGCCGATGGCTTATCGGTTGTATGTCCATAAGTTGGTACCACTCCCGTGCTATAAGCTGTCCAGAAACTGTTTTCCCCAGTCTCAAAACTACCACCCTTAACCAGATTGTTATCAACTATGGTAATGGCTTTTGTCTTTACCACAACATCCCCCAATAGACCCGTGACAGTTAATTTCACGTTGTAGGTTCCAAAGGCTGCAAACTTATGGTCGGGAGCAGTGGCTGTTGATGTTGCTGTTCCATCTCCAAAGTCCCAAACAACTGCGTCAGCGGCGGTCGAGGTATTCAAGAACACCGTATTTAAACCGAAGCTGGTGGCTGAGACTTCAAAATCTGCAATGGCGGCCGCTGATGCAGGCACCACTTTTTCAATGGTATTTGAATAACCTGCCTCGCTGGTTACCTTTAATGTAACCTTGAACTTACCAGGAACCGCATAGTTATGCACCGGTGACTTTTCGGTCGAACTGGTTCCATCACCAAACTGCCAGTAATATGATTCGGCGCTTGTTGATGTATTGTTAAAGGTGACCGCCAGGGATCCTGAAGATGCCGTGAAAGCAGCGACGGGCTTGACCCCATCCTTGACTATGGATTTTATGGTGTCGTCTTCCTTGCAGGAAGATAACACTAACGTGATTAAGCCTAATCCGACTAAGCAAATCGTGAATATTTTTTTCATGCCATTTTTTAATTAAAAGTTGTTCTTATAGTTTAAGTGCGTTCACATCAACGATAACTATTACCTTGTCATTTTTTGGGTTTAGCGCATACTTGGTGGGATTAGTTATTGCTATGGCCAAGGCTACTTTCTTACCCGTGAAATTGGCCTTTAACTGGCTTCTGGTAATCGAAAGTAGAAATTGCTCAGAAGATTTCCCATCTGCCACGGCCACACTTTGGCTCAGTTGATACATAGTGGTGGGCAACAATACCGTATTGGTCAATACATTGTTCGTGATCAGCGTCCCGATAGTATCTGGCCTTGTAATTATATTAACACTAAAGGCATCGTTACTCACCTTGCCACTTCTAGAGACCCCCAATATCACATGGATACGGTCGTTCTTCAAATCATCTATATAATTGCGGGAGGCCGAATCGAGACCCTTGGGAACAAGGTAATTCAGGTTGCTACCTGTAGACAGGCTTTGGGGAATATAGATTTTCGCTTCCCCGAAATCTGCTTCGCTGTCATCTTTTTCGCAGCCTAGAAAGAGGCCCAATAAGGCCAACGGCAATACTAAAAGGAATTGTTTGATTTTTAATCTCATCGTACTGTATTTAAAATTCATGACTAATAACCAGGGTTTTGTACAAGGGAACCATTTGATCTTACCACCTCTGCCCGAGGAAAGGGAAGGTAATACATTGGGGTCCTGAATACTCTTGTCGCCACATCTACCACACTGTAATTGAAGGTTCCGTTAGGATTCTTGGTAACCTTGACGCCCCTGATTGGTTGATTAAGTAATGTAGAAGCATCATTCCATCTTAACAAATCCCAGTAACGATGATCCTCGAAAGCTAGTTCTATTCGACGTTCGTGCCTTATCGCCAGTCGCATGGCACTTTTATCTGCGGCAACAACTGCCGGCATCGCTACACCTGCTCTAGCCCGAACCATGTTTATGGCTTGACGGGCCGTCATTACAGATGCAGGATCCGGAGCAAGATTATCTGGCCCGAAAGCTTCATTCATGGCTTCGGCATAATTAAGTAGGATTTCCGCATAACGAAAGGCAATCCACTGATGTTGGGCAGTTGCGTTATTCACAAGGTCAAGGTTTGGAGCCAGAAATTTCTTGATATAATAACCGGTACGGCTCGTATTTACCTTTGTCATATCATCCGAACCACCCACCGATTGATCGATTGTGCGTCCATTCCAAGTACTCCCATTGGTAACGATGGTCTCTGCCAATCGAGGGTCGCGATTCTTGTAAATATCCGTTGGGTCTGCCGAACCCTTTAACTCATATTCAGCAACCAAGTTGTGAGATGGCGTTACCCCACTTGAACCCCCTGATGTAGATATTGGATAGTTCGCCCGTTCCAGGTCATTTCCACCGGCACGCCTAATGGCTAAGATTGTCTCTGAACTTGCCAGCGCATTGTTACCTTGGAAATAGTTGCCATATCCCGCCGTATGTAGGGAATATCCCAGTCCAGTGGTGGTCATCACATCCCTTGCGGCAGCAGCTGCCCTTGCCCATTTCGCCTGATCGTTTGTCGGGTTATGCAGCGGACTTGCCGCATACAGAAGAACTCTTGCCTTGATAGCTAGTGCAGAGCCCTTGCTAAAGCGACCGTCCTGGTCAGAGTAGCCATTGGTTTTCCAATTCAAGGCGATGCTATCCTTATAGTTGTCAATTTCCGAAACAATAAAATTCACCACATCATCATAGCTCGATTTTGCAACGTTGGTATCATCACCACTTTGTTGTAATGTTTTATTGATGATGGGCACACCGCCATAACGCTTTAACAATTCCGAATAATAAAAGGCTTTTGCGATGTGCGCCTCACCCCTGTAGGATGAGATAAATAGTTTATCTCTGGTATAGTTGGTTACATCAGTAACCGTATCCCTATTTTTTGTGATCATAGCTTTCCAACCCTTTGAATAATCCAAAAAGAAGTTAGCAGCTCTTATACCCTCGTAAAAACTGTAGTATTTATTTACCTCAACAGAGGGATTTGCTTCGCTCAAAGTTCCTTGGTTAAATGGGATAACCCCTTGTGCATATGACAGGGTCTGTTGCGCATCATCGGTTGCAGCGTCAAAAAAACTGTTGTCCAGTGAAGTAAAGCTGATTGCCGATGACATTGGCGCATAAAATGCATTTGCAAACCCCGTCAGGGATGTCCTGGTAGATAGAACTGTCTCAGGGGTTGGCGCCGTATCAAGCTGGGTGTTTAGGAAATCCTTCTTACAACCCGCTAACGCTCCCATCACGAATAAAGCAAGCAAGGTATAGTTATATTTAGTTTTCATTAATAAATATTTTAAAGTTAAAATGTAACAGACAACCCTGTATTAAACGATTTTAAGGCTGGGTAACCACTCAATGTTTCTGGATCGAAATGATAGTCCCTTTGCAGGGAGCTCCAGCTTAGCGGATTTACTGCGTTGACATAAATACGAAGGTTACTTATTCCCAAGGATTTAACCACGCCAGTTGAAAACGTATAGCCCAACTCCACGTTTCTCAGGCGAAGAAAATCTCGGCTTTTCTGCCAAAATGAACTTGTCCTGTAGTTATTGTTGTTTGCTGCAGTTGTCAGACGGGGATAGGTCGCGGTGGCACGGGTATCGATGCCTTGATCCGGGTAATATGCCCATGCACCCTGTGCAATCGAATAAGCATTACCATTGCCCACAAATGCCTGGACCTGTGTGCCCGCTGCCCCCAATATATTAACGGAAGAACCACTGATGCCCTGGAATAACGCACTGGCATCAAATCCCCTGTAGTTAAAGTTCGTGCCAAAAGAGTAGGTCAGGGTTGGGAATATAGATTTCCCAATTGCAGTCACGTCCTTCTCATCCACGATGTTATCCGCGTTAAGGTCTTGATATCTCAAGTCGCCCGGCTGTACCACCCCAAAGGCGGGAGAAGCAATACCCGACTTGAGCGTGCCGTTCGCATTGAAGTCACTCAATTGATAAAAACCAGTCGCCACCAAGCCAATAGTTGTTCCGATAGGCCTACCAGTCTGTTGGTTATAATCATATGGCAATGGGATCTCAGCCATGTAATCTATGTTGTTCTTGTTAAAAGATGCTGATCCAAAGACCGTGTAACCAAAGCCCCCGACCTTATCAGAAAAACTTGCCGTAGCCTCAAAGCCCTTATTCGTAACTTCTCCCAAGTTTGCAAAGCGGTTAACTGCACCGTAAAACCCCGGTATGGAATTATCTCTTGTAATGATGCCGGATCTTTTGTCCAGGAACACATCCACGGCCAGGTCGAGTTTCTTGAACAGGGAGATCTCTGCACCGATGTTGTATTTCATGCTTTTCTCGGCAAAAATATCGGGATTGGCCAGGGTCGTCTGGGTAAGCCCGGTATTTCCCGCGACACTCGCGTTTCCAGTGTAGAATGTTCCACTATTGTTATAGTATTGCTGGTAAAGAAATCTTCCACTGTTCTGTGTCTCGGAGTCCATTCCCCCACTTTTTCCAGCTGATGCCCTTATCTTTAAAAGGCTTATGATCTTATTTTGCTTTAGAAAGTCCTCATTGGAAACGACCCAGCTTGCTGATAGCGCTGGGTAAAAGCCCCACCTGTTTCCGGGAGCATAGCCATCAGCCCCAAAATATGAGAAGCCAAACTCTGCAGTATACCTCTCGTCATAGTTATAGTTTGCCCTACCACTTACATTTTGATAATGATAGATGTAGGAACTTGCCTCACCATCACCGCGGTAATCGGACTGATGGTAGTTGATGGCAGAAATCAGTTGATGCTTGCCAAATGCCTGTTCGTAACCCACGGTGGCCATAAGTTGTTTCCAGTCCTGTTGCCCGCCAGGCGCCAAGCCGGTTGCCCTCAAGGGAACAAGTACATTTGTTGGTCCTCCCGGTAGGCCATTAAAATATCTTGGGTAATCAGCCGTCTTGCTATAGTTACTTTGAGAATAACTGTTGAATGAATAGGCCTGAGAAAGATAAAGCCCTGGTACAAGTTCATCCAGCCTTTCCTTTAGTGAAAAGTTACCCTGCAATATCCTTCGATGTGAAGAAAACCAACCCAATGAGTTCAGCGAAGCTACGGGGTTATCTGGATAAAGAGAGGTCCCAGAATAATTCCCTGTCGGACCATCTTTAACCTGGTAAATATTAGATGGGTACCTGGCTAGGTTCTGCCACAAGGAACCGCCACTGTAATTTGGAGCTTTTCTATCCTCCAGTCGGCCCCCGATATCTACTTTTGCCTCAAAGATATTGAACATCTTGAAATCTAGATTCGACCGCAAATTGTATCTCTTGATGACCGAGTTTGAGGTAGCGTCGGTTTGCTTGACATCGTAAAGCGCCTGTTGATTGGCATAATTCAAGACAATATTGTACCTGGCATTCTCATCCCCACCGTTAAAATTCAGGTCGGCATCCGTGTATGGTGATTGTTTCTTCAGCACCTCTGCATACCAGTCTACATCTGGTAAGGTACCGTTTTGATAACCCTGTAACTGTGCCGGAGAATAGGTCGGGGTCCAGATGTTACCCTTATCATTGCTATTGGCCTGATTATATAATGTCGCATACTCAAACGAATTCAATGGCTTATAAATGTTGACTGCCCGTTGCAAACCAGTTCTGGTTTGGAAGGTAATGGTTGGTTTACCAACCTTCCCCCTTTTTGTTATGACATAGATAACGCCGTTGGACCCACGCATGCCAAAGGTTGCCAGGGCAGCAGCGTCCTTGAGTATGGAAACGCTTTCGATTTCAGCTGCCGATAGGTAGGAAAAGTTATTCGAATTGGTTTCGAACCCATCAATGAAAACCTTATAGGTATTTAGCCCACTATTGGACAACCTCCCAAATGAACCCACGCCTCTAATGCCGAGCGACGCGTCATCATATCCTGGCTCCCCTGAGCCCTGATTAACTGTTAGACCTGGCAAACGACCGTACAACGTGTTCATTAAGTTCATCGTAGGTGTTTTGTACAGTGTTTCACCATAAACGGTTGATACGGCCGCGGTAGAGTTTATTTTTGTCGTCTTAAATAGTCTACCTGGCTCCATTCTGCCCGCCTTGATGGTGTCGGTCAGTTCACGGCCTGTCGTTTGGGCCGTTGAACGTTCAGCTATAGCCAGAAATAACATGGCGAAGACTGCTTGTTTTAGGATATATTTTTTAGTCATTTTTCCTCTAATATTTGATTGTGATTTCTACAGGATTAATATCCAGGGTTTTGGATCAGGATACGTTTGTTAATTTCCGATAGAGGAATAGGCTCCAAAAACATTTTGGGGTTCCAATACGGGCTGAGGGAGTTGGCATTGAAGTAAGTCAAGATATCCGCGGTTATTGCGGGATTTGTCTTTCCCGCTACAAAAGTGAACTTAAATTCTTCGTACTGCCCCCCAATTATCCCTGCACCAATATCGGTACGTTTCCAATGTTTGACATCAAAGTACCTTCTGTTTTCCTTATAAAACTCTATCGTCCACTCCCTTTGGATCAGCAGGCGAAGTTTATCTTTATCGACCTCAGTGATAGAAGGCAATCCCGCCCTATTATGTACAATATTCAGGTTTTCTAGCGCTTTGGCGGTATTTCCAAGCTCATTGTAAGCTTCAGCTAGGTTCAAGTAGAACTCGGACATCCTGAACAAGGGAAATTCAAACCATTCCCTTGTGCCAGCCAAGTAATAAAATTTCGTGCTTTGCGCAACGCCCCTTCCCACGGCTGAGGTATTCACGCCTTTGTTGATTGCGCTATAGGCCCAGTTATTGTCCCCAGGGTTGTTCCATGCATTTATCCCATGGGCAAAATTATCAGCCTTAAAGCGGGGCTCCATTTGTTGCATCCTTGTATTGTAGTCCGTATAGCTCCTCGCTGCATCTCCCACTTTTGGCCAATCTTGGTCAGTACCATCCGCCTTGTAATAATTGCGCAGAAAGTTGGTAATCATACCAGCGTTATCAATCAGGTATCGATCGCTGTTACCATTAACGATCGGCCAATAAAACTTGAACATCTTATCACTGGCGTCGAATTTATAAGCAAGCAGGGTTTCCTTATTACCTGGGGTTGAAGTTGCAGTGCCATAATCTGATAAAGCGTTTATGTTAGGGACATTTGCTGCTCCACCGGTATTCAAGATGGTATATCCATTTGTTTTTCCCCACGCGATTACTGCTTCGTTCGCCGTTACGGCATCTGTCCAACGCTGGGAACTTACTGTACCAAAACTGATAAGGTTATTATTGGCGCCAAGACTGAGATAAGGAGTGCTAGAATTAAATAACGGCCTTGCAGCATATTCAAGCACCCTGGCCTTAATTGCCAAAGCTGCACCTTTTGTTAATCTCCCATTGAATTTATCTGGCCAGGTGTCCGGTAATCCAGCATAAGCGCTTTCCGCCATCTGTGAAATAGCCTCCAAGGTAGCCTGTAAAGAAGCCCTCGGCGTAGCGAGGTCATCTTCTGGGGTAAGTGTCTTGGTAATAATGGGCACCCCTCCGTAACGAATAAACATCCCCATATAACGGTAGGCATTCAAGCCGGCCATTTCTGCCTTCACATAGCCCTTGGTAGCAGCATCCATGTCAGGTACCTTGTCAATGTTCTCTGCTATGAGGTTATTTCGCCTGATTGCCACGTAATTACTTGCAAAGTTATCAGTACTTCTTTCCGAGGTCAGGCCAGACAAACTATAGCCGGCATATAAATCGCTCCACGTTTCTCCCGGCATTGCTTCCCCAGAAATTCCCGATAGGGTTCCATTGCCTATGGCAGTGCCCCCGTTGTTAAATAAGCCATGATTCAAGGTTGAGCGATAGGCATTAGCCAAGGCTTTATTCGCTTCAACAGTTGAGGAGAATACCGTTTCCAAGGTAGTATTACCAGTGGTTTCAGGTTTTTCCAGAAATTCTTTTTGGCAAGCTATAAGTAAGGATACCGATAACACACCCAATAAAATATATAGTAATTTTTTCATTTTATATAATTTAGGTTGATTAAAAACGAATATTTGCCCCGAAGACGAAGACCCTGGTTAATGGATATAGGTATGAAGTTCCACTGTCTGTTTGTTCAGGGTCAATTTCATCAAATGCATTGTCCCATGTAATCAGGTTATTTCCATTGGCATAAATCCTCAATGTACTTATGTGAGCCTTTTGTAACCATGGCACATTCTTGAAACTGTAACCTAGCTCAACGTTTTTCAGCTTTTTAAATGCATTGGAAATCAACCAGAAATCACTGTTCTGGTAATTATTGGATTCACTTGCCGAACCAGCAATCGTTGAACGGGGGAAGGTAATCTTCTCGCCGTTCGCCACCTTCTCGGGCGTCCACCTACCATCATACTGCCATTGGAAGGCATTCCCGGCATTCTTTACAAATGGATGGTTCATTCCGTTATTGATGTTGAACGAGCCCTTTGCCTTGCCGGTGAATAATATGTTCAGGTCAAAATTATTGAATCCTATTGAAGATTTAAGGCTAAAGTCATATAATGCCCTGTTGGTATAGCCAATTGGCACCCTATCGTTCGCATCTATGGTGCCATCTCCATTGATATCCTTGTACCTGATGTCACCTAGCGCAGCCTGGTTACCGTTATAAGAGAGGCTCGGACGGTTGTTCAGTTCAGCCGGTGTATTATAGAACCCATCTGAGACAAAGCCCTTGTACTGGCCAAAGCTATAACCAGATGAATTCATATAGGGATATGGGTTCAGTGCCTCAGCATTGTAGACCACCTTGTTCTTTGCATAGCTCATCTGAGCGTTAATGCTATAGCTGATCTTGCTCGACGATTGTGTCCATCCCATGGAAATTTCGTAACCCTTGTTGTTCATTATTCCCAAATTCGCCCTGGGCACACTTTCGGAAGCAACACCATAGCTCGCGGGAATGGTTCCCGGACGGGTAAAGATGTTGGTACGATCGTTCTTAAATCCTTCCAGCAACAATGAAAGCCTATTTTTCAAGAACTTCATCTCCACCGCTAGGTTGCGTTTGGTCTCTTCCTCCCAGGTTACGTTGGGATTTCCAAGCTTACTTTCGTTTGTACCTGGCGTCAGCGTATTGACAGACGATCCGTTGCTGTTACCAAAGTAATAGCCAGGCTGTCCAGAAACGAATGTACTAGGCAGGTAAACGTACCTATCCCCGCCGATCTTATCGTAACCGCTCAGACCATACGACCCCCTGATCTTCAGGAAGGAAACCCCGATGTTCTTAGGGAAAAAACTCTCGTTTGAGATTACCCAACCTGCAGAATATGCCGGGAAAAGGCCAAAACGCCTTCCCTCCGCAAACTGTTCGGTACCATTGTAACCCACACTTATTTCAGCGAGGTAACGCTCCTTATAGTTGTAGCTCACGTTACCAGCAAGCCCCATGTTGCCCGAAGGCGTGTTGAAACTGTCAGATGGCAGGTAGTATTTCTGCGCATTTCCAAGCACAAGGGCAGAAACAGAATGATCTCCAAAGGTCTTGGCATACTCAATCCCGGCATCGACGTAAAATGTCCTATTGATCGAGTTGTGATTTGGATTACTGTTAAAGGTTCCCGTTGTCGCCCTTTCGCCACCGAAAAAATCAAGTATGTTAGGGTCTGTCAAGTTTCTCCTTACGGTATATTCGGGCAAGGTTACCCTATAGGTAGTCGCCTTTGAGTAATTATTCTCATAGTTAACGTTAGCTCGAAGGGAAAGTCCCCTTGTAAGGTAATCCAATACGTATTTCGCACCCAGCCTCCCCGTTAACCTGGAATCGTAAGTGGTCTCGGCGCCACTGGCCAAGAGGTTTCTGGTGGAATTCTGGCTTCCGACCAAGCTACCTATTTTCTTTCCCAACGGGTTAGAAGGGGTTCCAGGGTTGCCGGCAATGTTGTTGATCAGTTTCCCGTCTATTATGCCGGGTGCCATCATTGCATTGGTATCATAGAGATATTGCATGATGACCTTATAACGGTCACCCAGGGAAGTCCCCCCATCTATGCCAGGGCCAACGGTAGTGCCAAACTGCCCGGATAGATTAACAGAAAGCGCTAGATTCTTGGTGGCCTGAATATCAAAATTGGATAAAAAGTTATAGCGGTTATAGGTGGACTGGGTATTTGCACCAAAATAATCCGTGTTTTGAAGGATGCTTCCCTGTGAAAAATAACCCAGTGAAGAGTAATACTTAACCTTTTCAGTTCCGCCAGATATATTTAAGTTGAATTGCTGCTGAGGGCCATTGCCGCCAAACTGATCCTTGAATAAATCCCTGCTGGAGTAGTAAAGTGCCGGACTGGCGGCAAGGGCGGCACGTTGTGCATCGGACAGACCCGGATATGCGGCAACCTCAGCTGGGGTGTAGTCCCTATTGTTCTTGAATTTCCACAAGTCATTTACATCGAATAGATAATCATTATAGGAGGCAATTCCATATGTACTTTGCTCGGTTCTGATCGCTTCATTACGCATCACCGCAAAATCGTAGGAGCTTATGTTCGATGGCAGTTTTGCCGCATTTGTAAATCCAAAACTTGTGGATGCACTTAGCATTGGCTTGCCAACCTTCCCTCTTTTCGTGGTCACGATTATGACCCCGTTTGCGCCCCTGACACCATAGACGGCAGTAGATGATGCATCCTTCAAAAGCGTAACACTTTCGATCTCGTTCGCATCCATGGAGTTCAGTCTTGAATAGGTTTGCTCCGGGGGCTCAGGTACACCGTCTATAACGACAAGTGGGTCCGTGCTTCCCGCATAGGTAGAGACGCCACGAATGTAGAGCGCCGCATTGTTACGCCCTGGCTCTCCACTCTGTTGCAACCCACTAATGCCTGGCATCGTTCCGATCAACATGTTGGAGATGTTGGATACAGAAGTGGCTACCAGGTCCTTTCCAGAGACCGTGGCCACTGAACCGGTTACTGTAACCTGTTTCTGGACTGCCCCAAATCCCTTGACCACCACCTCACTCAACGTGCCAGAATCCTCCTTGAGGATAATGTTAATGGTAGTTGAACTTGTAGGGCTTTCCTGTATCACGAAGCCAATGCTTGTAAAGGTAAGTATGGACGAGGGATTTGGCACGGTGATCGAAAACTGCCCATCCCCATCTGTTGAAACGCCTTGTTTTGTACCCTTGATGATAACGGAGACGCCTGGAATGGGCCTCCCCTCGATATCCCTTACGGTGCCCTTGATATTCCTTTGCTGTGCAAAACCTTGGAAGGCTAAAGTGAACAAAAGCATGATGCACACCACTGTCGTGTGTAAAAATCTTTTCATACGGTTTTTATTTTGGTTAGTTGTTTGCCTGAGCAATAATTATTAAACAATATTACTACACATGCAGAGCTCATTACTAATGATATTTTAACAAAATATAATACGATTAATTAATAGTGCGGAATATATTTGTGGATTGTCGAATTATAAGGGATTTTATCTGAAAACAATCACTACCATAAGGCTACCTGTTTGGCAACCTCAAGCAATCATAGAAAAGATAAATCTACTTCATTAACAGTCGATTACGATTTAGCTAAACATAAAAAGGACCCGTGAGTCACAGGTCCCTTTGAAGTTTTTAGATGACGATTGTTCAAATAAAATATACCGATAGTATTATTTTAACAATCTATTGTACTATTAGGGCATATCCAAATTCACCTCTAAATTGATCCTTTCATTCTCTTCTACAAGCCTATTGATTGCCTTAACTGATTCCGAGGAGTTTAGCCCATCTTCCGGTGTATTGATCACATAATCCAATAGCTGTTCAATGCTTGAGACCGCGACATGCATCCGCGTATCGGAGGATGCATAATAAATAAAGACCTTCCCGTCTTCATCAGCTATCCATCCATTACAAAACACGACGTTTGACACATCTCCAATTCTCTCCTCCCCCTCAGGGGCAAGGAAATAGCCTGAAGGTTTATGTGTGATCCTGGTCAAGTCATTCAAGTCGGTCAAGAACATATAGAGCACGTAACGAAGCCCCGCTGCTGTGTTCCTAACCCCGTGGGCCATATGAAGCCATCCCTTTTCAGTTTTAATCGGGGCTGGGCCTAAACCATTCTTCGCCTCATAGATCGTGTGATACACCCTTCCGTCCATGACAAGCTCCTGCTCAACAATGGCCGGCTCAATGGCATCCGAAAGGCCAAACGCAATTCCACCTCCCTTTCCCGCCTCAATAAAGCCGTCTTGTGGTCGCGTATAAAACGCATACTTCCCATCTACAAATTCCGGATGAAGGACAACATTCCTCTGTTGAGGAGAAGTTGTCTTAAAATCAGTCAATCGGTCCCAGCTAATCATATCCTTGGACCTTATGATCCCACACTGTGCAATTGCCGAGGTCTGATCTGCCTCTGGAGTAGTCGGATCACGGCTTTCCGTGCAAAAAACCCCATAGATCCAACCGTCCTCATGCTTGACCAATCGCATGTCGTACAAATTGGTTTCATTGTTCATGTGCGGCACCAACACCGGTTTGTCCCAAAACCGGAAGTTATCGATACCGTTTGAGCTCTCTGCCACTGCAAAAAAGGACTTTCTGTCGTTCCCCTCTACCCTTGCCATCACTAGGTACTTCCCGTTGAATTTGATTGCCCCTGCATTGAAGACTGCATTCACCCCAATTCTTTCCATCAAAAATGGATTGGTCGCCTGGTTTAGGTCAAACCTCCATTGATATGGGGCGTGGGCACTTGTTAAGATGGGATATTTGTACCTTTGATATATGCCATTATTATCTTCCTCCGGAGCATTACTGCGGCTAACCAGCGCTTCATGCGCCGCTATCAGTTTTTCTAATCTACTCGTAAAATCCATTTATTCTTTCTCTTAATTTTCTAATTTATTCCACCATGTACGCTTCAGGATAAAGGCGATTATGGCTATGATGAGGATCGTAATGACCAATGGAAGCTTCATCCACAGGATAAAGTACATCGGTAAAAGCGTAAGGCACAATTGCGCCACGATGCCTAATGCAACATTAAACATATCTAGGGTAAACCGCTTGTTCGGCTCAAAATCCGGATCATCCAACATCACCTGTTCGTGTACCACCCCCCAGAAACCCCAGGGCTTAACCGTACGATAAAAGCTTTTCAAAATTTCCATATCAGTGGCAGGGGCGGTATAGGTACCCACCAAGCAACCTATGATTGAAATCAGGAACAACAAGGGGAAATAGTAAAGGAACTCTATGCCCGTAAAGAAATGCGAGAAAACCAGGGCCCCGGCAATACCGGTTACCATTCCCCAGAAAAATCCATTGGCATTAAATCTCCACCAATACCATTTAAGCATGTTTGCAGCAATGTATCCACCATACAATCCTGACACGATCCACTGAAGGACGCTGTTTACGTCCTTGGCAAAGAAACCAAGGAAAACGCCAACGACCACCACCACAAGTCCACTCAGGTAATTCATGGACATGATTTGCTTGGTGCTTGCATTGGGCTTGACGTACTTTAGGTATAAATCGTTCACGATATAGGCCTGAGCGGCATTTAGCGTACCAGAAAATGTCCCCATAAATGCTCCCATCAACCCAGTCAACACGATTCCCAATATACCCACCGGTAAAAAGCTATTGATCGCGGCAGGTAGGATTTTTTCAAAGTCAGTCCCCGTTGCCGAACTTAGGTCCAGTTGCTTGTAATATAAAAGGGCCAAGACAGTTAACCCTATAACCATCGTGTACCTAACGGGCAATAAGATGAGTGAAACAAAACCCGTCATCTTGGAAGCCTCTTTTGGGGACTTCGTAGAAAGCACCTTTTGCATGTCATAGTTCGGCGCTGGTCCTGCAAGGCTTGCAAATACGCCCTTAAACAGCATCATCATAAAGAACATCCCAAAAAGGCCATAGCCATCGTCGGCGATCTTCTTATTGGCATCGGCAACAAGGTTCGACCAGTCTAGATTTAGGTTCCAGCCAAAAAATGGATTGGCCCATCCCTCAGGCACGGAGATCGATCGGGTATGAAGGTGTGAAAAGGCAATAAAGCCAATGGCCACACAACCAATGGTCATGATGACGTACTTGATCACATCTCCCAGAACTATGCTGTGCATTCCTCCAAGGACTGAATAAAAAGTGGCAAAAAGGGTAAACAAGATCCCGTAGAAATGAGGCACATAACGAGCTGCCACATGAAAGGGAACATAAGGTTCCACATAGCTCCAGGGCACGAATATCTCTACGAATTTACCTAGCCCAACGAAACCGTAAGCCAAGAAGCCCAGGCATCCAATCAAGGCGAATACCACGGTGATATTGTGGGAGGCCTTAACGCCGGTTCCCCTTAGCCCAAAACGGGTTGCCAGCCATTCGGCACCAGTATCTGCATTTGACCGTCTCAGCCATTTTGCCAAGAACATCATGTTAAACACCTGGTTAAAGACCGGCCATAGCCAAGGGATCCAAATGCTTTTGAAACCATATACAAAACAAAGCGATACCATCCACATCGTCCCACTGATGTCAAACATATCGGACGCGTCACTTAAGCCGAGCATGTACCATGGTAGTTTTTTGCCACCCATCAGGTAACTTTCCTTGTTTTGCTTGGCCTTGTTGCGATAGTACCATCCTATTAACAGCATCATCAGCAGGTAGGCCACCAGAATAGAAATATCGAGTAAGTGTAGTTTCATATGGTTATGGTAACATTTTTTGAATGGTTAACTTAAGGCAAGCGATGACCTTCACGATCATGATGCTTTCCATCTCGTCAATAATTTGTTTGGTTTGATCAAGTTTACAGATGCCCAAAAATATTGCCTAGGCAGCTTATCATTTAATACTATTTTAACTAAAGATTGTACTAATAATCTATATTCGTCGACCTGGAGACAGCACTATTTATAATAAAGTTGATCTAGGTACTGATAACGCCTTAAAAACCTTTCAGGCTCTTGCTTCATTCCACCACCTATCATCATCACCTTGGGGATACTGCTCTGAAAGCCCGACCAAGTAGGCAGGCCCTCGCCATTGGGGTTTCCAGTCTTGACAAAATTGACAAAAAATCCCTGCATGATCCTCGATATCTCGTAATCTTCATCGGTATATGCAAATGTCTTGTCGCGCGCCAGGTTTCCCAGGCCATACGGTATGTCAGCAGAATGAGGTGCGCCCAACCCCTTCTTGTAACCGGCTTCCTTTCCAACGACCGGAGGTAAGGGTTGTTGGTAGAGGTAACGGTAAACCGGTTTTCCGTTAGTTTTCCCATGTAGGTCTATCCACTTCCAGGTACTGTAGCCCGCAAACCTATCTCCCGCCAGCTGCGTAGCCACTAACGGCACGTCTTCATCCTTTGCTACCGGATAATGTTTCTTTATTTCTTCTGCGTTCTCTCCGTAAAGCCTTTTTATGGCAACATGGAAATTCTCCACAGTGGGATCTGCATTTTCCAATACCAATTTATTGCTGACTTCTGCAGATGTCCAACCCGCCAGTAATGGTACGTCAGCTTGCTTGCCCATGGTATAGATATTAATGGGAAGATCTGGCAGGAAATATCCATCAACTGTGATGGGGAAATAGGCCTTGGCCTCCGTTGAAATACGCAATAGTTCTACAGCATCCAGTTTTTTGAGGTCATGGATGCTATTAAAGCCCGCACTTTTCATGAATTTTTCACCGATTAGCTCAGCATCCTTAAGACTTGTCGGCGGGTTTCTATTTAAGATCGACCCGCTTTGCCCGATGGCAGAACGGAACAATCCCTTGGAAAGCGGCGAGGCCATTTGTAGGCTGACCGAGGTTGATCCTGCTGATTGTCCAGCAATTGTTACCTGTCCTGGATCTCCACCAAAGGCCAGGATATTTGCCCGTACCCATTTCAGCGCCGCATTTTGATCCAGCAGGCCATAGTTTCCGGAAGCATGGTGTATCGACTCACCACTCAGTGCTGGATGTGAAAAGAAACCAAAAATCCCCATCCGGTAATTAATGGTTATCATGATGATATCTTTTCTAGCCATGCTTTCCCCGTCATATCTGGGTTCAGACCCATCCCCAGCGGTAAAGCCGCCACCATGAAAATAAACCAGTACCGGGAGTTTCACGTTGTCCTTCTGGATGGGGGTCCAGATATTAAGGTACAGGCAATCCTCACTGAAACGCCCAGACCTAAAAACCATGTCATCATAGATCTTATTTTGCATGGCTCCGGCTCCGAAGGAAATGGCTTTTTTAATACCAGTCCATTTTTCCACTGGTTGCGGCTCTCGCCACCTCAATTCATTTACTGGAGGTTTGGCATAGGCAATGCCTTTAAATGTGCGAATACCATTTTCAATGGCACCTTCCAAAGTTCCGGTTGTTGTTATTACCCTTGTGGCAGGATTCTGTGCCTTAACTTGATGGCTTACCATATTGATAAGCAAAACCATAACGATTAAATACTTTTTCATCTCGATTAATTTACCAAACATAAGTTCCTACTGCTCCCGCGGATAAGCTGCCCACAAAGGCTTTACCCTTAAAATTTACATTGAATTGTTGCTCTTGCTTATCTTTATTTGCCACGATCAACACGACCTTCCCGTCTGGGGTTGAAAAGGCAACCGAACCAAGGTTTGATTGCTGGGAGCTTTCGACCCTCAACGCACCAGGGGAAACGAATTTAGACGCATGGGCAATCACATAGTAAGCCGTGTTCCTAACTACGTTATCGCCATCAATGGTAACAGCACCCTGGCAAATGGAACAACCACCATTATTGGTGTGGGGCTCATATTTAGAGTTTGCGGCTAGGTTCCATAAGATCACATTCCGGCTCCAGTTCCTGGTAGCCCCGATCAAGATCCGGTCCACCGGACCTGCAATGTTATACCCGTTCCTGCTTACGGCCATCATTTCCGTAAAATAAAGGGCCTTGTCGGGAAATGCATCGTGAACCTTGGAGAGTGCATCGGTTGTTCCCGTATATAGGTGAAAACCGGATCCATCAACATATTTGGCCGCTTCGGCATCAGCCAAGATGGACATGGGGTACTCTGGAGCATCACAGTTATGATCATATAAGATAATCTTTGTCTTAATGTTATTAGACCGGAACTGTGGACCCAAGTGGTTCTTTATAAAGGCTAGCTGCTCCTTTGCGAACATCTGCATGCTGGGTGTGTTACCGTCGTTGAAGGTTTCATTTTGAATTGTTATTGCATCTATCTCAATACCATTCTTTTTCATTTCCTGCACGTACTTGACAAAGTATGTTGCATAAACTCCATAATATTCTTCCTTTAACCTTCCTCCCTGGACGTTCCCGTTTGTCTTCATCCACGTAGGGGCAGACCAAGGGGAAGCCAAGATTTTTATGGAAGGGTTGATGGCCAGGATTTCCCTCATCATCGGGATTATGTCCTTCTTATCCTGATCAAGATCGAACTTGTCCAATTTTACGTCTGTCTCCCCAGGCTGCAGGTCATTATATGAAAAGACATGGTCATTTAAGTCAGAGGCACCAATGCTTAGCCGTAGGTAGCTAATGCCAACTGAGGTCTTGTCGCTACCGAAAAGTTCTTGCAGCAGCTTCGCCCGTTCGCCGGCGCTCATTGCTTGTAAATGCTGGGCGCTACCGCCGGTCAAGGCAAATCCAAATCCATCGATGGACTGATACTTTTTATCAATATTCACATCAATGTTTGCGAGGTTCTTATCAATCTCGGTCTTGAAACGCAGGGGTTTTTCCTGTAGGGCCAAGACTTGTGTTTGTTCCTGATTTGATAACCAAAGGGATGCCTCTTGTGAAAAAATGCTATTTAATAGGCAGCAGTTAAGAAAAACGGAGAGCACGAGGATTTTAGTGACGGTCATATCGTGATTTAAATTTGGTTAGCGGTATAGAATATTACTAGGGCCAAATTTATAAGCATTGTTGTTTTACGTGTAATGTTATTTTACCAACTTATGGTACTTTTATAGAGAATAAGCAATTTTATCTCATTCCCATGATCAACCCGTGTGGAATCATCAGCAAATCCAAGCGCATAACCAAAAAACACCATTGTATGCAACAATAGTATTATAAATCCCTTTCATGCGGTTCTAACTTTAAGGTATTCAAATAACCAAAGTAAATCATGAAAAAAGAATTCTCACTAATTTTACTAATCGTATTTGCACTATTGATAATAGGATGCAAAAAGAAAGCCCTAGAGGAGGCCGAATTACCATATGACCCCATAATTCCAGCGCCTGTCAAATTAACCTACAAGACCTTGGATTACCTGACCAGTATCTCTGGAAGCAAGACGATATCAGGTCAACAGGGACTGGCCTGGTGGCAACCGATGAAGGATATCACTGGCAAATACCCCGGTCTTTTCGGGGAGGATTTTTCGTTTGCACCATTTTTTGGCGGCAAGGATTTGGCGGCGTCGAGGCAACTATTATCTGAGGAGGTGAAAAAACGATGGAAGGAAGGTCAATTGATCGCATTGATGTGGCACCCATGTCCACCGACAATGGGCGAGCCCTGTGCATTCGAAGGAAACGTAAAAAGCAAGCTTACCGATGTCCAGTGGACAGAGCTAATAACGGATGGCACGCCGTTGAACAATGCCTGGAAGGCCCGAATGGATGCCATTATTCCTGCCATGCAGGATATGAAAAACAATGGTGTTGAGATTTTATGGCGCCCGTTACACGAAATGAACCAGGCTGCATTCTGGTGGGGAGGCAGGCCTGGGCCGAATGGGTCAGCCAGGTTATACCAGATCACAAGGGACTATCTTGTCAAGGTTAAGGGAATGACCAACCTGATCTGGGTTTGGAACGTTCAGGATTTTGCGACATTGGCAAGCGACCTAAACACCTACGATCCGGGCAGTGACTATTACGATGTACTTTCATTAGATGTATACTGGAGCGATGGAACCGGACTGACTGCTGCAAAATATAATGCAATGGTCGCCAAGGCCGGTAAAAAGCCTATAGGCATTGGTGAAAGCGATGTGCTTTATACCGCAGCGGATTTCACGAGTCAACCTAAGTGGAGTTATTTCATGGGCTGGAGAGAGCTTACGCAGCAGAAAAACTCCAACCAGAGGATATCCGATATTTATAATGCAACAAATGTTGTTACGCTGGAAAGAATGCCCGGCTGGAAGTAGTACAATAGTCTTGCACATAAGTAGTGTTCGGGGTGGCAAATTTAACAACCACCCCAACCTTATGAACCTAAGATCAATTTTTTTAAGTTTTAATTTAACTACAAAGCCAATCAAATCAATACCTCTTTGATTTAGAAACATAAGCTTTGGGTCATTATTTATGACCTTTGGCCAAAAAATGGCCAGACTAGGTCGCTTGGCAATTTGCCGACCAAGCGCAGGATCATACAAATTGAAACAAACATTTCATTTGTAAGCTGATAGAATCCATCATGTGATGTTGGCCATGACAATCCGCCCAAAAATCTTCCAATACTGATTTATCCAATATTAATACAAGCTCCCCAAAAAGTTTGCACGTATAAATTTAATTTCGGGCGTGAAAGATTCCAGTCTTTTGGTAGGAGCTCACCTGAATTCAATCCATTTTCAAGACAAGGCTTTGCGAACAAAAATACCTCGCGAGCAAGGCGAGCAGGGAAGATTTTTGTGATGCAAACCCGCAGGGCATGGCCTTGGCGGAAAATGGATTGTTCATAATTTTGCCTACTAAAAGGCTGGAAGGTTTGTGGCAAACCAATTATTGTTCCTGAACGATTCATCCGGCAGACCTAATACCATTAAATACCCCTCTCTTGAGATTGCGCCCTTTTCTTCCTCACCACCATTGACCCTGTGTCATCATGATATTCTTCCTTTAGCAATATATCCAGGTATTCCGTCTGGTTTGCGGGGGCAGCGAAATCTCTTTCTTTTTTGGATTCATGTGAAGATTGCATACGCTCCCTTTCAAGCTCCACCTTTTGTTCTACAGTCCCATTCTTCTGGACGTTGGCATAATGAAAGGTATCCTTCAATCCACGATCAAAGCCAAAATACTGGTCGAATAATTTTTCACCTGATTCCTTAAAAGCGACACGGTTGAACTGCCCAAGCTTCTTGGAATGCTCGAGATTCCTTCCCCTGGACTTGTTCATGGGGCTGAGCTTGATGGTATTGGTAATGTCTTTCCTGCTTACGATTATCTGAACATGCATCTGCTTGCCCGGCTTTGCTTCTCCTCTTTTCTTTGTGCGACTTTTTACCTCGGCATCTTTATGTGTATAGTACCGGTGGTTTTCTAGCTTACCGAACCACAAGAGGTCTTTTTCGCTTTCTATTCCGGGACGGTTGAAGTTCTTAGCATATTCATCCATCACCTTGATGCAAAATTCCTTTAGTCCCTCTCCCATTTCCTCCTCTCCAAATTCTTCGTTCAGGAAAGCGATTTCCTTCTGGCTCGGATTGATGTTGACCAAGAAGAATTTTGCATCATCCCTGCACAGCTTGGCAATATTATTATCCAGCGCGTGCTTTACCTTGTAAGACCTGATATCATCATTCTCACCATTGAACCAGAATTCAGGGTCCTGGTCAAAAAGCCTGTTCTCCTTATCAAGGTAGTGCACCAATTGCCCACTGCTGCCCTTGTTGTTTCCCGTTTCGCTACCGGTAATGTTGATGAACATATCTAGAGTATTTCTACCTGTCTCCTGGTTTCAGAAACCAGCTCCTCTTTTTCCTTTCCATTCAAAAACCCACCTATATTTTCACGTGACGTGATATAATTGTTCAATATATAGAGGAACCTTTGTTTGAGCTCAGCTTTTCCATCTTTTCTTGTGTGTAAACTTCTTAACTGATGATAGATATCTGTTAACTGCAGCATTTGTTTTTTATGTTCTTCCCTTTGCGCCTGATTGGCCTGCAGGACCTGCACATTTATTGCCTTTAGGATTTTCTCCTGTAGCTGGAGACCTTCATCTGTTTTCTCGTTGATCGGGAGCAGAAATATTTTTTCCTGTGCCTTCAAAAAACTGATCTGGTTTTGGCTGTGCTTTAGAATTGAATTTTTCAGCATATCATCATTTAGGTCTATTGGATCCTTTTTGGTTCGATAGAAATAATCCACCATTTGTTCAAGTACCAGCATTTTTGACCTGCCCAGCTTGATGGCAAGTTTCTGGAATTTCTCGTCTACGGCAATTGAGAAACGGATTGACTTCTCCGCTGGTTTACCCATTGTTTTATCTTCAGATATACTCATAAGTATATGGTTTTAATGTTTAGCGCTCTTTAAGAAAGGAGAAGTATACTCGGGGTATACTTCAAACCCCCAAAGCGCAGCGTGGGGCAAGCAAAGTAGGGCGCAGCCCAACTTCCGCTTGCTCCTTTTCTTTTAAGGGAAAAGGACTTCATGGTCCAAGTTGCCCCTCATAGATCTACTGTAACTCTGTACAAATGATTGATATCCTGCTGGCCCTAATGGGATCATAGGATGGCTCGTAACGGATATACCCAAAATCAACCAGGTTTTTTAGGCACCTGTGGTAGGTCGACTTGGACCTGAGCTTGGAAAACTCCATCAGCTTTCTGCGACACACCCTGAACCATTTACTGGAGATGCCGCTATTCGAGTACATCAATATGGCCATGAAAAGTGCCAAATGGGTTGGGAGGATCCGGTCATCGCCCCTAGCTTTTTCCAAAAAACCTGCTACCGGATCCTGTGCCCTCATTGTGGAAATGATTTGAAGTCCGCATTTAAGTCTTTCTCCAGCATTCGCTCCACATCTTCCGCCTTATAAAACATCATCCCACCTACTTTCGAATAGGATAGTGTGCCATTTATACGAAGGTTCTGAAGCGTGCCTGGGGAAATACCCAGCATCTTCCTTACGTCAGCACTCTTCAGCCATTTTTTTGTGAGTGCGCCTGATAAGGGCACCTGTATCATTTTTCTCATTTCCTCAAGCATCTCGACCTTGAACTGCTCAAGGTCCTGCTTGGTAATTAAATCTAATGGTGTCATAGGGTAAATCTTAAATTCATTCTCAAACCTAGTGGGGTCAAAGTCAATGATGCCGTGACCTCCAAGTAACTCACGTGATATTTTAGGATAAACTTATCGGTTTGCAGTTCTCTGACTTGGTTAATTTTGGGTAGTACCCTACAATAAATGTTGTGCAAACATCTGAAGTTCCAGATATCACTATTTGCCCATATGGGCCTCATTTCAAAGTTGAATAATATGGAAGAGAATAATTGACAATACCCTAGGTTATAACCTATGAAAAATATGTGCTGAAATACGTTGGAAAAGCAGTTTTCTATGCACCGATCTGTGAATGACAAAATTTTTTGCCCTGAGACGGGATCTTGGAATGCAAAGTTTTAGGATTAATGATAAATCATTTCTAAATGATTTATGCAAAAAAGGATAAAGTTAAGTGCAATTCAAGAATTGCACTTCTACCAACTGCATTAATGACTTCAGAAGAAAAACCAAGTCCTTCTCCGTGATGAACGTAGCCTAACTGGTTTGACGGATAGTCTTGCCTACTTGAAAATCCATGAAAGGGCGTTATAGCATAAACTTCCTATTCGCTGGATATTCCAGGTGTATGTCAGAGGCATATTGAAATGTCATAGGCCCAGGCCCCCATCCAGTTCAGTTCCCTTTTTTCTTTTGATTCCAAGGTAGTTTGTTTTATCCAGAGTTACTGACCTGCTCCTTTCAAGCTCAGCCAAGCTCTTAACGGATTTTTTTTCAAACCACTTGGCCTTGTCATCCAAGATCTTCAGTTCGTTATCCACTTTGTGATAATAGGCGATTATCGGGGCCGTCCCTATGACACTGGTATGAGCAAACAAGATATGGTCATACAGTCCAAGATTCTCCCTGACCCGCCTAATTCCCTCTTTCATGTTAAAGTTGATTGTATCGATCGGAACATTGTGGCCTCCAAGAGCAAACCTAGTCTTCACCCTTGCACGGGAATTCTCTAGATCATTCAACCCAAAATATAACAAGGTGCTTTCGTAGCCCGCATGCTTGAATTCCAGAGAAATTTCCGATGCCATATCATTGGCATAATTGGTTTCAAATCCAAAATTCAATCTGTTTTTAATTGCGTGGTCCTTATCCTTTTCAAGTTGCATGGGCACGCCGCCCGCAAGTTTCTGTGGATCGTATGCTGGGTATTTTTTGACGAGCCCTGCAAAAATAAGGTCCCCATTGAATATCTCGGTACCAGCAGGCACATACATATGCCCATAAAGACTCTTGCCGGCACCATTTGGTCCGGCAATAATTACAAACTGAGGCTTCATGACTAATGAATTGAATGAAGAAGATATGACCAATATCCCTTCCCTGGGCCCAAAAGGTTCTTCATCAAGATATACTCATCGGTCTGTAAATCTAGGTAAACAAGATCTTCAGAGCCATCTGGGTTCGCCCTTACAAATTCCTTGTCCTTGGTTCTCTCATCGCGGTAGAACATTGGCACGCCTTTGGAAAATGCCTCCCTATGGATATCCTCTGTCACTTTGGCCGCCATCTTATTGGTTTCGGCAATCGTATGCCCATTGGGCAGAATGGTCTGTAGTGCCTCCATTTCTTCCTCCCTTGCCAACTGTACGTCATTAAGGTAATTGGAAAGTGCAGAATTTGGCTTCAGGTTTTCCTGTAGTTCTTTGATATCTTCAGCTTTGATGACAAGGGCGGAAAGCATTCCCTCCTCGTTTCTGAGTTCTTTGAATTTCATAACACTGGTGTTCATGGCCTATACAAATTTAATGATTTAAAATGATTTTGTGAATTTGGATCTTTAACATAAATGTGGACTAAGCTGTATACATCTTCTCCCTGAGCTTTTCCATATCGCTGCCCACTTTTGTGTCCATCACCTTGGCATAGATCTGCGTGGTTCGGATATCCGTATGTCCAAGCATCTTGCTGACACTTTCTATCGGCACGCCCTGTCCAAGAGTCACCGTAGTGGCAAAAGTGTGCCGTGCAATATGGAAGGTCAACAGTTTTTCAATACCGCAAAGATTGGCCACCTCCTTAAGATAGGCGTTCATCTTCTGGTTGCTCGATACAGGAAGTACCCTTTCATTTACCATGCAATCTGCATGTTCGCTGTACTTTTCCTTGATCCCAAGCGCAATTGGAAGAAGCGGGACGTGTGAGGCCACCGCCGTTTTCTCCCTTTTGATAAAGATCCACTGCCTGCCGTCCATACCTTTCTGGATATCGGACCTGCTCAGTTTCTGCACGTCGATAAATGACAGGCCGGTATAGCAGCAGAACAGGAATACGTCGCGCACCTGACAGATACGGGCATTGGATATCTCCTTTTGATAGAGTAGGGATAGTTCATCCTCCGATAGCTTTACCCGTTCCACTTTCTTGAGCTTGTTCTTGTGGCCGGAAAATGGATCATGTGAAATCCATTTTTTTGCCAAGCATTCCCGCAGGATCTTACCTAGGTTCTTCAGGTGCTTGATGGCTGAATTGTTTGCACAGCTGCAGGTACTCCTCAAGTAGAAATCAAACTCGGTGATGAAATGGTATTCGATCTTCTTGATCTCTATATCGGAAATCCTAAAGCGTGCCCTCATGAAAGCTTTCAGGTGTTTCTTTGTCGTATTGTACTTAGTCAATGTTCCCTTGGTGAAACCCTTGCCGATTAGGGCCTCCAGTTTATCGTTATGCTCCTGAAAGACCTCCAACAAGAGGTGCGGCTTTTCCTTCTTGCCAAGGAAGGTATTGAGGATTGTTTCAGGACTGATCTCAGAATCTGACCTGAGTAGCTTCAGGTGGATATCCTCGATCTTCATCCGAAAGGTGTCGACATAGGCGTTCAGGTTCTTTGACGCCTCATCCCTACCATTCGCCCTTCCCACCTTGTTATTCCATCGTTTTGGTTCGCAAGGCCGGCCGATCGAAAGTTCCTTGGGTGTGCCACCAAGGGTGATTCTCATATAGATGGGCATCGGGCCAGATTGATAGTTCTTGGGCTTCTTCAGATAGAAGAGCACGTTTAAGTTTTTTTTCATAATACGCAATTAAAAGTTAAACAAAATTGCCATTTACTACACAAATCGTCAAGATGTCCATCGATAGAACTAGTTGAAGGTCAGTATTTTAACCCCTAATTCGTGAGTGCTGTTTTTCGCAAGTGGTGACTCACGAATTACTCACGAAAAAAATGGGAAAACCTGTATATTTTGGTGTGGGCTGAAAACAAAAAAGCCTGTTTTCATACGAAAAACAGGCTTTTAAATGATTTGGTAGTTAAACCAGCGGACCGGACGGGACTCGAACCCGCGACCTCCGCCGTGACAGGGCGGCATTCTAACCAGCTGAACTACCGATCCGTTTTCCTAAAACAAAATCTCTTTCTTGCACACCACCATCCATTACTCCATTAAGGTTATATAAGGTTAAACCAATACGGTGATCCGTTACTCTACCTTGTGGATAGTTATAAGTTCTAATCTTTGCAGACCTATCTCCAGTTGATACCATCGTTTTACGTCTCGCTGCAACATCGCCATTCTTTTTCTGCAATTCGATGTCGTATAATTTACTACGCAACATCTCCATCGCAATTAAACGGTTACCCAATTGCGATCTATCTTGCTGACAAACTACAACAATTCCCGAAGGTTTGTGTGTTAGTTGTACTTTAGTTTCAACCTTGTTTACATTCTGTCCACCTGCACCTCCAGAACGTGAAGTGTGCAATTCAATATCCGCTGGGTTAATGTACAAATCAATTTCTTCAGCCTCAGGCAAAACAGCTACCGATGCAGCAGAAGTATGTACACGACCTTGAGTTTCAGTATCAGGCACACGTTGTACACGATGTACGCCAGATTCATATTTCAACTGGCCATAAACATCATCGCCACTAACTTTTAAGATTACCTCTTTATAACCACCAGCAGTTCCTTCCGTTACATCAACGGTTTCAACTTTCCAACCTTTGGTGTCAAAATAACGACTGTACATGCGGTATAAATCTCCTGCGAATAAAGCAGCCTCATCTCCTCCCGTTCCACCTCTGATCTCAAAAACTGCATTTTTAGCATCCTCTGGATCTTTTGGTATCAACATCAAACGGATTTCTTCTTCCATTTTCTCTTGTTGAACCAATAACATATCCAGCTCTTCCTTTGCCATCTCACGCATTTCTTGGTCCTTTTCAGTACTCAGAATCTCCTTATTGGCATCAATGTTACTCATCACATTTTTGTAGATTTTATATTCATCCACAATCTTGCCTAAATCTTTATATTCTTTATTTAAAGCTGCAAAACGCTTCATATCCTGCATCGTATCAGGATTGCTCAATTGCTCTTCTACATCTTCCCAACGCAATTTTATCGCTTCTAATTTTTCTAACATAGTATTAAATTCTTTTGAAAATCTGCTTCGCTACAATAAACAAAGCAAGTCCCGCTTTACGT
>SEDG01000542.1 GCA_004295885.1 Pedobacter sp.
CAAGGTAAAGGTTTTATTAAATTTATGGCAATACTATTGGGTATTGTCTGTCTGTATTCTCTTTCGTTTAATCTAGTTACATATAATGTAGAAAAAGACGCCAAAGCGTACGCCAAAGGCGACACAATCAAAGAAAAAGCGTATCTAGATTCAATGGCCACTCAGCCAGTTTATCCAGTATTTGGCTTAACCTATCAGCAGGTTAAAGGTAAAGAGATTAACCTTGGGCTTGACTTAAAAGGTGGTATGAACGTTACCATGGAGATTTCTTTAGCCGAGCTAACTAAATCTTTGGCAAACAATACTACAGACGCAAACTTTAACGAAGCATTAAGAAATGCCCAAGCTAAATTAAATGCTGGTGGAAGTGATTTCATTTCGTTGTTTGTTAATGAATATGAAAAACTTGTTCCAAATGGTAAGTTGGCTGATTTCTTTTCAACTCAAGACAATGCTGCGCAGTTAAAAGCAAATGCTAGCAATGCTGATGTAAAAAGTTTCCTTTCTAAAGAAGCTAATAGTGCAATTGACCGTTCATTCATCATCTTACGCAGTCGTATTGATGGTTTTGGTATGGTTAGTCCTAACATGCAAAAACAAGAAGGTTCTAACAGAATCTTTATTGAGATGCCAGGCGTACAAGACAAAGAACGTGTTCGTAAATTATTACAAGGTTCTGCTGAACTACAATTTTGGCAAGTTTATCAAAATCCTGAAGTTTATGGCATTTTAGATAACATTAACAAAACCCTTGCTGCTAGCCTTAAAGATACTGCTACTGTTTCTTCTGCAGCTAAAGCAACAGATACGACTAACGCTAACAATAAATTAGCTGGCCTTGGTAAATTAAACAAAAAAGATACTTCAGCAACTGCTAAAAACGCTGATGCAGCTAAAGCAAGTCCGCTAATTGGAACTTTATTAGAAATTCAGGCCTACAAAGACCAAAACGGTCAAATTCAATTGGCACCTGGCGCTGTTGTAGGTACTGTGTTACAGAAAGACACTGCTAAGGTGATGGCATATTTTGCTAAACCAGAAATCAAACCACTTATTCCAGGCACATTGAAATTCATGTGGGGTCTTAAACCTAAAGATGGAACTAAGCGTTTTGATTTATATGCAATCAAAGTAACATCAATGGATGGCAAACCAGCTTTAGGTGGGGATGCAATCTCTAATGCTCGTAGCGATTACGGTGAGGGTAACAAACCTCAAGTTTCTATGAACATGACTGCTGATGGTGCTGCAAAATGGAAGAAAATTACTGCAGAAGCAGCTGGTATTCCTGATGACCACTCTGACGATAAAGCGATTGCTATCGTTTTAGATAACACGGTTTATACTGCTCCTACCGTAAACGGTGAAATTCCAAATGGTAGCTCTGTTATCTCTGGTAGTTTTACAATTGATGATACTAAAGATTTAGCTAACATTTTAAAAGCTGGTAAATTACCTGCTCCTGCTAAAATCGTTTCAGATTTCGTAGTTGGTCCTTCATTGGGTCAACAAGCAATTGATAGCGGTTTAGCTTCATTTGTAATTGCATTCGTAGTTATTTTAGCCTTTATGGCTTTATATTATAACAAAGCTGGCTGGATTGCCAACTTGGCCTTGTTAATTAACCTATTCTTTATCATGGGTGTTCTTGCAGCATTTGGTGCTGTACTTACTTTACCTGGTATTGCTGGTATCGTTTTAACAATCGGTTTATCGGTTGATGCGAACATCCTAATCTTTGAACGTGTAAGGGAAGAGCTTGCTCACGGTAAGAGTACGGGAGTTGCAATTAAGGAAGGTTTTAAACATGCAATGTCTTCAATCATCGACTCAAACGTTACCCTATTCATCTTAGGTGCTATTTTAGCTATCTTCGGTACAGGACCAGTACGTGGTTTTGCAGTAACGTTAATGGTAGGTATTGTAACTTCATTATTTGCAGCTGTATTAATCTCTCGTGTAATATTTGAAGGTTTATTAGCTAAAAAAGCAAACATCTCATTCGATAATCAATACACAAGAAACGCATTTAAAAACATTGCCTTCAACTTTGTTGGACGTAGAAAGTTATA